>DOWQ01000222.1 GCA_003519485.1 Streptomyces sp.
CCGTCGACGGCGGGGGGCCGGGCTCGTCGGCCGCCGGTCCGGCCGCCGGTCCGGCAGTTGCCGGTCCGGCCGCCGGGACCGTCCCCCGCCCCGCCGCCCCGCCCGGTTCCCCCATTGCGCGGGACCGCCGCGACTCCGACGACTCCCACGGGACGCCCCTATGACCGACACGCTGCCGGACCGTACGGAACCGGACACCACCGCCGAGCCCCGCGGGCTTTCGCAGCGCGCCCGCGGCCTGCTGCCGGTCCTCGGTTCGATGCAGGGCTACATCGGCCTCGTCCTCGTCATCGCGCTCGGCGTCTACACCAAGGGCGACGTCTTCCTCGACCAGACCAACCTCACCAACGCCATCGGCGCGTTCGCCTCCCGCGGCATCCTCGCCGTCGGCGTCACACTCGTGATACTCACCGCGGGCATCGACCTGTCCGTCGGCTCGCTGATGGGCATCGCCTCGATGGCCTCCGCGATGCTGCTCGTCGACCAGAACATGCCGGTCTGGCAGATCGTGCCGCTGTGCATGCTGATCGGCGCCTTCTTCGGCTTCGTCAACGGCATCGGAACGGCCTGGCTGCGCATCCAGTCGTTCGTCATGACCCTCGCGATGCTGTCCATCGCGCGCGGCCTCGACCGGCAGCTCTCCGACAACGTCAGCCGGACCACCCAGCCGCGCGACGACGCCGGGAACCTGCCGGAGAACGCCGAGCAGTTCCAGAATCTCGGCACCCCCGGGCACAACGTCCTGGAGGGCAACCCGCTGATCCCGGAGGGGATCTACTTCCCCGTCCTGGCCTTCGTCGGCGTCTGCGTCGTCTTCCACCTGATCCTGTCGCGCACCACCTTCGGCCGCCACATCTACGCGGTCGGCGGCAACCCCACGGCCGCCCGGCTGTCCGGCATCAACGTCAGCTTCGTCGTCATCGCGGTGTTCACCCTCTCCGGGATGCTCGCGGGCTTCGCCGGGCCCATCGACGCCGCCTACAGCGCGTCCGCCGATCCCCTGGCCGGCAACTCCTACGAGCTCGACGCGATCGCCGCGGCGGTGATCGGCGGCGCGAGCCTCGCGGGTGGCAAGGGCACCGTCATCGGCACCTTCGTCGGCGCCCTCATCCTCACCCTGCTCGACAACATCCTCGGCCTCAACGCCGTCAGCCCCAACTGGCAACTGGTGATCAAGGGATCGATCGTCATCGTCGCCGTCGTCCTGCAGCGCCCCGATCTGCTGCGCGGTCTACGCCGGCGGTTCCGCGGCAGCCGTATCGGGGACGGTGCCGAGGGCACCGTTCCGGAGAAGTCAAAGGAGACCTCTGCATCATGAGCATGCGAACACGCGGCATCACCGGCCGCACGGGTACGGGCAGCGGCGCGGTCCGCAAGGGCCTCGTCGCGGCAGCCGCCGCCGGGGCCGTGGTCCTCGCCGCCGGTTGCAGCTCCAAGGCGCCCTCCGCCGACGGAAAGCCCGACGCCGACGGCACCTTCGTCGTCGGCTACTCCCAGGCCAACAACGCCGAGCCGTACCGCGCCCAGCTCAACCAGCAGCTGGAGCACTTCATCGAGAAGTACCCCGACCTGAAGCTGCTGCCGATCGCGGACGCCAACCAGAACAGCGCCACCCAGGTCAGCCAGGTGCAGAACTTCATCCAGCAGAAGGTCGACGTCCTCATCGTCTCGCCCAACGAGCCGGACCCGCTGACCCCCGCCGTCGAGCAGGCCTGCCAGGCGAAGATCCCGGTGATCATCCTCGACCGCGACGTCAAGACCGACTGCTACACGTCCTTCATCGGCGGCGACAACTACGAGATCGGCAAGCGCGCGGGCGAGCGCGCCGTCGAAGCCCTCCCCGACGGCGGCAACGTCGTCGAACTGCGGGGCGTCCTCTCCGCGCAGCCGCAGATCCAGCGGCACAAGGGCTTCACCGACGCCATCGCGAAGAATCCGGGCATCAAGATCGTGGAGCAGCGCGAGGCGAAGTGGCTGCGCGCCAACGCCACCCAGACGATGCAGCAGTGGCTGCAGCGCGGCACGAAGATCGACCTCGTCTACGCGCACAACGACGACATGGCCATCGGCGCCCGGCTCGCCGCCGCCAAGACCAAGGCCGGCAAGGACATCCAGTACATCGGCATCGACGGCCTCGCCATCCCGGGCGGCGGCATCCGCGCGGTGCAGCAGGGCGAGCTGCTGGCCACGTACGTCTACCCGACGGGCGCCGAGGAGGCCGCGGCGACGGCCGACGCCATCGTGCGAAAGGAGAAGGTGGAGAAGAAGCAGATCCTCGAAACCGAGGAGATCACCAAGGAGAACGCGGCCGAGGTCTACAAGAAGTTCGACGTGAGCGACTGACCCACCGGGCCCGGCCGGTGCGCTGCCGGTTCTCGCCCCGACCCGCGTGCGGCGGCTCGCGGGTCGGGGGGCTGACGGTTCGTGCCCCGGCCGGGTGCGGTTGGTTCGCTCCTCGGCCGGATCCCGCTCGTACCGGTCCGGGCTCCTTCCCGCGCCCCTCCCGTCCTCGTCCCCTTTCCGTCGTCCAGCTCGTTTGTCCCGTACCGCACCGACCTAGGAATCACCCTCATGACCCTCCTCCTCGGCATCGACATCGGAACCTCCAGCTCCAAGGGCGTGCTCACCCGTCCCGGCGGCGAACTCGCCGCGCAGGCCGTGCGCGAGCACCGCACCTCCGCTCCCCGCCCCGGCTGGGTCGAGCACGACGCGGAGGCGGTCTGGTGGCAGGACTTCCGCGAGCTGGCCGCCGAGCTGATGGCCGGGGCCCCGGCGGGCGAGCCGCTGGCCGGCGTCGGCGTCAGCGGAATCGGCCCCTGCCTGCTGCCGGTGGACGACGCGGGCATCCCGCTGCGGCCGGCGATCCTCTACGGCGTCGACACCCGGGCCGGCGAGCAGATCGCCGAACAGACCGAGCGCTACGGGGCGGACGAGATCAAGCGGCGCGGCGGCTCCGCGCTCAGCAGCCAGGCCGTCGGCCCGAAGCTGGCGTGGCTGCGGCAGTGCGAGCCCGAGGTGTACGGCCGTACCCGCCGCTGGTTCATGGCCAGTTCCTTCCTCGTCCACCGGCTCACCGGCGAGTACGTCCTCGACCACCACTCCGCCAGCCAGTGCGATCCGCTCTACGACCTGAGCGCGCACGCCTGGATCGAGGACCGGTGCGAGGAGATCGCCCCCGGCCTGGACTGGCCCCGGCTGGTGTGGCCCTCCGACGTCGTCGGCGTGGTGACCCCCGCCGCCGCCGCGACCACCGGCATTCCCGCCGGCACCCCGGTGGTCGCGGGCACGGTCGATGCCTGGGCGGAGGCCACCGCCGTCGGCGCCACCGGGCCGGGCGACCTGATGCTGATGTACGGCACGACGATGTTCCTGGTGAACGTCCTCGGCGCGCCCGTGTCCGGCGGCACGCTGTGGGGCACGGCGGGCGCCTTCGACGGCACGTACTGCCTGGCGGGCGGCATGGCCACTTCGGGCGCCGTCACCGGCTGGCTGCGCGATCTGACCGGGGCCTCGTACGAGACGCTGGTGGCCGAGGCCGCGGAGCTCCCGCCGGGCGCCGAGGGGCTGTTGATGCTGCCGTACTTCGCCGGCGAGCGAACCCCGGTTTCCGACCCGGACGCGCGCGGCCTCATCCACGGGCTGACCCTGCGGCACGGCCGGGGACATCTCTACCGGGCCGCGCTGGAGGCCACCGCCTTCGGGGTCCGGCACAATCTGGCCGCGATGACCGAAACGGGCGGTGACATCCGGCGGCTCGTCGCGGTCGGCGGCGGCGCCCGGAGCCTGTGGACCCGGATCGTCTCCGACGTGACGGGACGGGTGCAGGAACTGCCCCGGCACACGGTCGGGGCGGCGTACGGCGACACCTTCCTCGCCGCGGTGGGGACGGGGCTGGCCGCGCCGGGGGACATCGCGGCGTGGAACCCGGTCGAGACCGTCGTCGAGCCGGACACGGGGCGGGCGGCGCGGGTGTACGAGGAGTTGTACGGGCTGTACCTGGACCTCTACCCAGCCACCCGGGATGCCGCCCACACGCTGGCTGCGCGGCAGCACGCGGACGCCTGAGGTCCGGAGGCCCTTGGTGACGATGCCCCCGAGCGGTCGGAAATGGTCGTACCAGTCCAGGGCCTTGGCCCGGATACGGGTGGCGAGGACTCTCTCGAGCGGCGGGCGCACGCCGGCCAGAAGCTCCCCGAGCCGGTCCCAGCGCTCGGCGAGTGGCCGCGGCCGCCAGTCCTCCCCGGCCGTGGCGAGCACGTCGAACAGCACGTAGGAGATGGGCGGCCATTTGGACCGGTCGCGGCCGCGCCGGTGCGCGAGCGCCGCGAAGTCCATCCGACCGTCGACGGCCGCGCACAGTTCCCCATCGAAGACTGTTCCACGGGGAAACTGTGCGAGGGCTTCGATGACCTCGGGGAAGCCGTCGCCGAGTCCAGGGCGCGCACCCCTCCGTACGCAAGGTCCTGCGCGCCGTCGCCCCGGCTGTCCCGGGGCGACGGCTGTGCGGCTATCGCAGGTAGGTGCGCTGCCACTCCGCAGAAGACATCGTCAGGGCCGCATCGGCGAGCTTTATCGCAGACGGGGTCTTGAGCTTGGCTCGGGTGCTGTCCACCCACTCCTGAGCGTTGCGGTAGCCCTGCTCCAGGTACTCGAGCCCCTGGATCATGCATTCGAGCTTGTCCGCATCATGCGCCACGGTCACCTCGAGGGAGTCGCTGTTCTCGTACTCCTGCACCACTCCCTTGATGCCCTCGGCGACGGCCGGGTGCGCGTCAGCGACCTGGTCGGCGGTGACCTCCTCGTTCGAGGCGGAGGTGAGGTAGCGGCGACCGATCCACGGGATATCCCCGACCCGGGTCTCCTGTGTGTCGTGGAAGGTGCACAGCAGTGCCACCTTGGCCGGGTCAGCTCCCTCCATCCAGGCGAGAACCGCGCCGACGATGGCAGTGCGGAAGCTGTGCTCGGCGATCGTCTCCGGGTCCTTGACGCCGGCGATCCACCAGCCGCTACGCTTGCCGCGCTTGAGCGCACCCATCTCCAGCAGATAGCTGGTCGTTCCCTTCGCATCCTGAACATCCGTCATGCGCTCGCCCTCCAAGTTGATCACTGCCGGCTCAGTCTCAGACCGTAATGCACCGACTCAAGCTCACGCCTTGATCGTGACGAGATCCCGTCGGTGTCCAGCAGGCCGGCCACCCGCTCCGACAGGTCCCGGTTCAACTCCGGATCGGCCGCGAGTACACCATGCCGGGAGGCGATCAATGCCCATACGGAGTGCACGTTGAGGTCGACGCAGCCAAGTCCGGGAGCGAGACGGTCGGCGAGGCTGCGCAGCAGCGCGAGGGCGTCCCACTGGCCGGTCGCCGGGTCGGCCATGAAGCGGTCATCGACTCTCGGGATCCTGTCCAGGCCTAACCAGTACGCCCAGTAGTTGAGGTTGGCTGACTCTCCGCTGTCCTCGGCGAGACCGTACTGAATGAAGTCGTGCAGCGGCTCCATGTCGCCATACCGGGTCAGCGATGTCGCCACGGACCGCTCGTCGGCCCATTGCGGAGTCCAACCGACGCGGCCGGTCCGCGCGCGGTTGTTCTGCATGTGCCCGATCCACTCCTGCGTGTCCGGGCGGGTGTCATAGCTGCACAGGTACAGGGCCTGGCGGCGGAGCAGCGCCCCCTCGTCGCCCGCTCTGTCGGCAATCTCAGCGAAGCGCCGGAGGTGGTCGAACAAGTGCGTCCGCTCGGTGACGCCAAGGATCGGGGAATCGGGTGTCGGGCCCCGTCGACGTGGAGCATGTGAGGGCGGGGCGGGGACCGCCGCGGGCCGCGCCCCGTTGAGGGCCCACGCGATCATGTGTGTGGAGGCTCGGGTGAAGACCCAGCCGGACAGTGGGTGCGTATGAAAGTCATCGCCAGCCGGTCCCTGATCGAGTGCGTGGCTGATCACAGAGTCAGCTTCCATCGCAACGTCGAGCTGAAGGAGTAGCGCCGGGTCGGCGCCGTGCCGCAGTAGATGCCGGCGTAGCTGGAAGAACTGGGCGGATGCCACAGCAGTGAGGGGCCTGCGGCCGGACTCCCATGCCTGCACGGTGCTCGTGTCGACACCGAAGTGCTCGGCGAGGGCCCGCTGGGTAAGCGGAATCCCCTCTCGGATGATCTTAAAAAGATGGCCTGTGACAACCCCTTCGCCAGCCCTGTGAAGAGAACGCTGACTGCGGGTCAGAGTTCTCCGCGAGACGCTTGATCGAACTTCGGCCATGGCCTGCTCCAAGCGTTGCGTGGCATCGGCAACTCGTACTCAGCGTCAGTTTTTTCGCCCGCTTGGTACCCGTACGTTCCTTACCCAGGTGGTTACCGACCCCTATGTCCCCCGAAGCATAGTCGCGGTCAGCGATCACCTGAATACACACGGATCTTCTTGTGACGATCGAGGGAGCGCGCAGGTGTACGAGAGCGGCATACAACTGGAAAGCGGACTGCCCCGCGACCGTGTGGCCGCTCCCATCAACGGCGGTGCCCGCCACGAGGACGTCACAGTCGTATCGGGCACCGCATCCAGCCGCCCCGCGTCGGGCCCGGAGTCCACCGTCTCCCCCACGGAAGTGACACCGCCGGCGCGGGGCTGGAAGTGGCGCACTCCCGGCGCCCACTGGCCGAAGCCCCTCACAGCGAACGCGGCCGCGAGCCGCCGGTGCGAGGCCGACACGATCCGGAGGGTCTACGCCGCGCTGCTCCTGTGGCACCCCGACACCCGCTGACGACCCACTTCGAAGAGAGACCGCAATGTCCGATGCACCGCTCGATGCGCAGCCGGCGCAGGCACCGTTCCTAGTCACGTACGCCGTCATGCGGCGCATGGTGGCCCGGATCCTCGGTGAAGGTGGCCCGAAATTTCCCGGCCGTGACGTTCGGATGGACACCGCGGAGATGCGCGGGTACCTCCACAGGCTCATTCCCCTGGCGGCCGCTATCGCGTCTGTCGGCGGGCCCCGGACAGTCGAGCTGGACTGGGCCCTGTGCCAGGTACACGAGCAGATGGATGCCTGCCCCAAGGGCAAAGGGACCATCCACGAGGTGCGGCACGTCCAGGACCTGGCGAGATCCGTACGCCGCCTGACGAAGCTCCTCGACCCCAACCGCGCGGTCAGAGACAACGTCCGACCTCCCGGCACCTCGCGGGGAGATGGCGAGCAGTGACCGTGAGCGCGCCGGCCGGGTACGACCCAGCCCGAGTCCTGGAGACGATCGGGGCAGTTCTTCGCCCCGGAGAGGTCCCCTACCCGCGCCCTGAAACCGTGGACCAGCACATCCGGGTCCTCAAGGGCTATCTGGAGTCGCTCGCCATGTACGCCCGGGCCGGGATGGACGAGTTGCCCGAGGATAGCCCGGAGCGCGCGCCGCGCCGCGACGCCCTCGAGCATGCGGAGCACGTGATGCAGCGGAGCCCGGGCTGCGGACTGCGGTCGGCAACCTCGCACTCACGAGCCCTCGCCCGGGCCGCCGAGCGGCTGCTGCCGTACGCCGAGAAGTGCCAGGGACGGACATGGCCGTGACCCTGCGAGCCGGCTCTGCCAACCGGCCACCGCCTGCGCCGCGCCCGGGCCGATTACGGGCCCTGGCCATAGCCGTCTACCGCATCCGCGGTGCTGCTGGCTCTTCTGCTGCCTCTCCCCGGCGTGTGCATCCTCGCCGACCGCCTCCCGTTCCTCTGACCAGCGATATGGAAGGGCCCTTGTGACCATCCGCCCGGCTGCCGTCCCGGATCTCTCCGTCGAAGAGCGCGAGATCCTCGCGGGCATCGCCCAAGGCAGCTACCCCATCACCGTCGCGTCTGGGCTGGGCTTGTCGCTCCAGACGGTGACTGCCTGCCTGGCGCGAGCCGGCCGGAAGCTGGGCACCTGGGACCACGCGGGGATGGTCCACGTCGCCTACCTCGCCGAGCAACTGCCCCGCCCGAAGCCGTCACAGACGTGCCCCGCCCTCTCGAGCGACCAGCTGCGCATCATCCGTCTCCGCGCCAGCGGGAAGGCCTTGGACACGATCGCCGAGGAGCTCGACCGGGCGCCGCGTCAGTTGGGCGGCGAGTTCCGCGAGGCGCAGTTCATCCTGTGCGCGGAGAGCGAAGCGCACCTGGTGACCAGGGGCTGGGAGTACGGACTGCTTGATCGCACCGAAGGCCAGGTGTCATGACGCCCGTCATCAGCCCATCCCCCTACGCCAACGCGGCCAGCGCAGTTGCCTTTCTGGTCGTCATGGGCGCGGCGGGGGCGTCGGCAGCCCGGAACGCCAACCGCCGGCCCCATCCGGCTCCCCTCTTCGAGTCCGACCCTCCCGGCCCGGACCTGCTGACGCCCGAGCCGGCACCAGAGCCATCTAGAGGCTTTCTGAGCTGTCTCCTCTTCGGCATCCCCGTGCTGATCCTGCTGTCCCTCCCGCTCTGGGTCGAAAACTTTCCCTTCCTCAGCCAGCCCCCCACCACACCCTCGCCGTCCATTCACGAGATGGAGCGGCAGTAGCAGAAGGGCGGGGCCCTGGCAGGACCCGCCACCACCCATCGCCCCAGTCTGGAGACCGAGAGATGTGTACGCACACGCCACCGTGTCCGCCGGCCGGTACCGCCGACCGGGGCGCCGCCGCCCCGGAGACCCTCGCACTCCAACAGGGCTGGGTGCTCCTCTGCAACGGCGTCCTCCGCTTCGAGGACACCGGCGAGCTCCTGCCCGACGGGCAGATCATCGCCCCGCACCGCCCGGCCGAAACCACCCTGGCAGCAGCTTCCCCGACGCGCCGGACAGGTCGGGCTTCGGGATCACCGTCTCCACCGGCGGCCAGCGCGTTTGGCACGGCGCCCGGAACGGCCCCGGATGGGACCTCCCTACGTGAGCACGTTGCCGTGCCGCCTGGCTGCGCAGTCCGGCCCCTATGCTCCCCGCCGCATCTTCGGGGCGGGGTGGAAGCACAACTCACCTCATCGAGAGAGGACATCATCGTGACGTTGGAGCTCGCTCCAGAGAAGCAGGACGTATCAGCCCGTGGGCTGATCTCGGAACAACTGTTCGAGCGGCTGGCGCGCCGCATCGCCGACGAGAATCAGATCGACGCGGCCCTCGCCGAGCGGATCATGGACCAGGCGCTCGCCTTCCTGGCGGCCTCTCCGACGGACGAGAGGACACTGACGCCGAGCCCACAGGCGGATATCGGGTGGCACACCTTCCTGCTCTACACCGTGGACTACGCCGCGTTCTGTCAGCGGGTTGCCGGGTTCTTCATCCACCACTTCCCGTACGACGAGGAAGGGGCCGTCACCGAGGACCCCGCCGAGGTGCGGGAGCGGACGCTCAATGCGATCCGTGCAGCCGGGTACACCGTCGACAAGGAGCTGTGGCCTGTCAGTTCCTCGTGCAGTCAGGGCGGCGCACCGAAGTCCTGCGGAGACGACGGCGGCGGTGGTAACCCGCTCCCGTGCGGGGACCACGGCAATATCCCGAAGTAGAACCCCGCGGCATAGCGTGTGCGGCGCGGGGTGACTGCCGTGTCGCAGCGCTGAAACGCATGGGCCGGCTCTCCTTGGAGGGCCAGCCCATTGCTGTTGCACCGCGGTGGCCGCTCATAGGGCCGATCGCATCCTCGGGACTCACAGCTCGCCGCGCGACCAGAGTTCCTCATCTTCGGAGAGTGCATCCAGGTCAACCGTCCGACATCGTGCTGCCTCCACCCACTCGGCAGCCAGTTCGGCGAAGGCCGGAAGGTTCGACAGATCGAGTTCTTCGTCCACTGCGAACAGGGCGATCAGCGCGGCCGCCGCCGGGTCCGTGTGCTCGCACGGGGGACAGAGGACAGCCTCACGGAGACCTTCGACCGTTCCACCGTCCTGCTTCGTCCAGCGGTGTGGAAACTTCGCCAGAAGCAGCCCCATGCAGCCGCACCGCGGGCACGAGGGAGGATCGTCCAGCCGGAGCGTGATCCCATCGTCCGAAACGGTCACGCCGCCCCGGACCAGGCATCAGGGCCGAAAGATCCCTTGATGTCGGAAGCGATGTTGTCCGGGTTCACCAGGAAGCCCAGCTCGTACACGACGGTCTTCTCCCTGGCCTCGGCCCGCAGCCGGATTGGGGTCTGGCCGGGGTGCGCCTTGAGAATGCGTTTCAGTTCCTTAATGACCGGCGGCACCGTGCGGTGCATGGGCAGGACGATCGTCACCGGAGGGCGGCCGCCATGCTCGGCAGAGGAGATGTCGAGTTCGGTGATCTCCTGGCCGGCGACGTTGACGGTGCCGTCCCGGTCCTGGAGGCGTCCCTTTACGGAGATCACGCTGTCCTCGATCAAGGCGTGGCTCACCAGCTGGTAGGTGGCGGGGAAGAAGCAGACCTCAATGGACGCGTCTCGGTCGGTGAGCGTGACGGCGGCCCACGCGTTGCCCTGCTTCGTCATCTTCCGCTCGACGGTGGTGAGGAGCCCGGCGAGCTTCACTGTGCCCTGTGACTGCCCGGATGCGAGGAGCTCCGCGATGGAGGTGTCCCGGTTGCGGGAGAGAATGTGCTCCGCGCCGTCCAGAGGGTGAGCGGAGACGTAGAGGCCGAGCATCTCCCGCTCGGTGGACAGGAGCTGCTTGCGCGGCCACTCGTCGTCACCGATGAGGAAGTCCAGGCCGAACGTCGGGGTGTCATCGTTGCTGCCCATGTCGGCGAACAGGTCATCTTGTCCGTACGAGGACGCCTTTTTCACCGGGATGATGGAGTCGATCGCTGGCTCGTGCGCGGCACTCAGGCCCTTGCGGGAATGCCCGAGGGAGTCGAACGCACCGGCCTTGATCAGCGAGTCCACGGCCCGCTTCTGTAGGGCCGCGAGCTCGGACTTGTCGAGGAAGTCGGGGAAGTCGGCGTACTTGCCCTTCGCCTTCCGTGTGGCAATCAGGGAATCGATGACGTTGTCGCCGACGTTGCGCACGGACCGCAGCCCGAAGCGCACGTCTTCCCCGATGGCAGTGAACTCGGCGACGGATTCGTTGACGTCAGGCGGCAGAACCCGGACGCTGTTCTTCCGGGCGTCGGCGAGGTACACCGAGGCCTTGTCCTTGTCGTCCCCGACGGATGTCAGGAGCGCGGCCATGTACTCGGCCGGGTAGTTCGCCTTGAGGTAGGCAGTCCACAGCGATACCAGGCCGTAGCCGGCGGTGTGCGACTTGTTGAACGCGTAGCCGGAGAACGGCAGCATGACGTCCCACAGCGCCTTTATGGACGCCTCGGAGAAGCCGTTAGCGCTCATGCCGCCGTGGAATTTCTCCCACTCGGCGGCCAGCACTTCGGGCTTCTTCTTGCCCATCGCGCGGCGCAGCAGGTCGGCGCCACCGAGGGTGTAGCCGGCGAGTTGCCGGGCGATGGCCATGATCTGCTCTTGGTAGATCAGCAGATGGAAGGTGTTGCCGAGGATCGGCTCGAGAGCGGCCTCAAGCTCCGGATGAATGGGCTCGATCGGCTGCCGGCCAGTCTTACGGTGCGCGTAGTTGGTGTGTGCGTTCGCGGCCATCGGGCCCGGCCGGTACAGGGCGATGGCGGCCGCGATGTCCTCGAACCGTGTGGGTTCCATCTGCTTGAGCAGGGCCCGCATGCCGGCACCGTCGAGCTGGAACACGCCGAAGGTATCGCCGCGGGCCAGGAGCTCGTACGTCTTGGTGTCGTCCAGCGGAATGGTCTCCGTGGAGAGCTCTACCCTGCGGTTCTCGCGGACGTTTTGGATGGCATGGTCGATGACGCCCAGGTTCCTCAATCCGAGGAAGTCCATTTTGACCAGTCCCATGTCTTCACAGGACGGGTAGTCGAAGCCGGTGATCTTCACGCCGTCCGCAGCGCGCATGTGCAGCGGGATCCGGTCGGTGAGCTTCGTCTTGGACAGGATGACCGCGGCCGCGTGGACGCCGGTGCCACGAGTCAGGCCCTCGATGCCCTTCGCGGTGTCGACGACCTTCTTGACGTCCGGCTCGTTCTCGTACAGCTGCCGGAATTCACCGGCCTCGCCGTACCGCGGGTGCTCGGGGTCGAAAATCCCGGAGATGGGGATGCTCTTGCCGCCCTGGTCGGGCGGGAGGGCCTTCGTGATCCGCTCGCCGTGGACGTAGGGGTACCCCAGGATGCGGGAAGAGTCCTTGATCGCGTTCTTGGCTTTAATCTTGCCGAATGTGTTCACCATGGCCGTGTACTCGTCGCCGTACTTGTCGGTGACGTAACGGACCATGTGGTCACGGCGGCGGTCGTCGAAGTCGAGATCGACATCCGGCGGATTGATCCGCTCCGGGTTGAGGAACCGCTCGAACAGCAGCCCGTGCTCCAGTGGGCACAGCTCGGTAATGCGGGTGGCGTAGGCCACGATCGAGCCGGTCGCCGAGCCGCGCCCGGGGCCCACGGGAATTCCGTTGTCGCGGGCGTGCTTGCAGATGTCGGCGACCACGAGGAAGTAGCTGGAGAAGCCCATCGGTCCGATGACGGACATCTCGGTCTCGAAGCGCTCCATGACGTGGCCAGGGATCGGAGCGCCGTAGCGCATCTCCAAGCCTTGGAGGACTTCCTTCCGCAGCCAGGACTCCTGCGTCTCGCCCTCGGGCACATCGAAAAGCGGCATTTCGTCGACGGGGTCGAAGACCTCGCCGTAGGGTTCGATGCGCTCAGCGATCAGCAGGGTGTTGTCGCAGGCCTCGGGCAGCTCGGAGAACAGGGATCGCATCTCGGCTGCGGTCTTGAGGTAGTAGCCCGATCCGTTGAAGCGGAATCGCTTCGGGTCGTCCTTGTTCTTGCCGACACCGATGCACAGCAGGCTGTCGTGCGCGTCCGCCTGGTCCTCGGTGACGTAGTGCGCGTCATTCGTGGCGAGGAGCGGGATGTCGAGCTGCTTCGCCAGGCGCAGCAGGCCGTCGCGTACGGTGCGCTCGATGTCCAGCCCGTGGTCCATCAATTCGAGGAAGTAGTTCTCTTTCCCGAGGATGTCCTGGTAGGCGGCCGCGGCCTTCACGGCTTCGTCGTACTGGTTCAGGCGAAGCCTGGTCTGGATCTCACCCGAGGGGCAGCCGGTCGTCCCGATGATCCCTTCGGACCGCTGGGCGATCAGGTCGCGGTCCATGCGGGGCTTGCCCGAGGGAAATTGTCCCGTGTATGACGCCTCTGTCGAGAGCCAGAACAGATTCCGCAGACCCTCGGGGTTGCGCGCCCACATCGTCATGTGGGTGAAGCGGCCGCCACCGGAAACGTCCTTGGAGCCTTCGCCATCTTCCGACATGGCCCGCCGACCGCCCGGACCCCAAAACTCCTGCTTCCGGTTGCGCCGGGAGGAAGGGGCGACGTACGCCTCGATCCCGATGATCGGCTTGACGCCCTCGAAGCCCTTGGCCACCTGTTGAAATTCGTACGCACCGAACATATTGCCGTGGTCGCTCATGGCGATGGCCGGCATGCCCTGACGTTCGACTTCGGAGAACATCGGCTTGAGCTTCTGCGCCCCGTCGAGCATCGAGTATTCGGTGTGATTATGCAGGTGAACAAAGGTATCGGTCACCGGTATGGCACCTCCGGGAGTGGGCGGGGGAGAGCCATCACCCTACCTTCGGACGCCGTCACGGGAGACTCCTACCCCTCAACCTCATCATGATCAATGCGGGGCAAGTCGCCCTCACCGCGGCCCCGTCTCTCCAGCCATTGTCCGACTGCCCGAGTGGTCTGCGGGTGCGGTGCGTCTCCGCGGCCGGGTGGCTTTCGGTCCTGGGTTTGCGACGCCTGATTCAGGCCGGGACCGTGCATCCCGCCGTCCCCGGGCTGTGCGCCGGTTCGGGGAAGTCTCACGGGCCTGGCGTGGCCACGGACCCGTGCGGGCGACCGGGTCAGGCGAGGGCTCGCGGCAGGTCTTCCGTGTGGACCACCGTCAGGCCCGAGACCGCTCTCGTCAGGGCTACGTACAGGCGGCGCAGGCCGGTGCGGGTGTCGGGTTCGGCGGCTACGATCGCCGACGGCTCGTCCAGCACCACGTGGTCGTACTCCAGTCCCTTGGCCAGCGAGGCCGGGACGAGGGTGAGGCGGGCGTCCGCCGTGGTCTCCTCGCCGGGGGTCAGGTGCGGCAGGCCCGCCGCGGACAGGGCCGAGGAGAGCGCCGGGACGCGGTGGTCCGCCGCGATGAGGCCGACGGAGCCCTCGTGGGCCAGCGTCTCCCGGCAGGACTCCAGGACCGTGCCCTCGAGGTCCTCGGTGCGGTGGATCAGCAGTGAGCCGGCCGCCTCGCGGACCGATGTCGCCTCGGCCAGCCCGGGGGCGATCTCCGGGAGGAGCCGCGAGGCGTACGCGATGACGTCGCGCGGTACGCGGAACCCCTCCGTCAGCTCCTCGATGCGCGCCTCGGGCTTGCCGAGGTGGGTCAGGGCCTCCGGCCAGCTCCGGGTCGACCAGGGCGTGGTGCCCTGCGCCAGGTCGCCCAGGATCGTCGCCGAGCCGGTGGTGCAGCGCCGGCCGACCGCGCGGTACTGCATGGGGGAGAGGTCCTGTGCCTCGTCCAGGACGACATGGCCGAGCGAGGGCGTGCGCTGGATCAGGTCCCGGGCCTCGTCGATCAGTACGGCGTCGGCGGGCGACCACTTCGCGGCCCGGATGCTGCGCGGCGGCTTCTCCCAGCGGAGGGTGTCCTGTTCGGCGGGGCTGAGGACGCCCGCGGCGTGTTCGGCCAGGAAGCCCGGGTCGGCGAGCAGCCGGAGGACGAGCCGCGCCGGGTCGACCGGCGGCCAGATCGCCTTGACGGCCGCCCTGACCGCCCCATCGCGGGCCACCGCGTCCTGTACGCGGTCGTCCGGGGCCTCGCCCGCGGACTCCATCCGGACGAGCACCGTGTGCGCGATCCGCTGCGGGAGGGCCTCGCGGGCGGCGCCGTAGCGGATGCCCCGGTCGAGGAGTTCGCGGACGATCTCCGCCAGTTCGTGCGCGGGCACCCGCCAGCGCCGGGAGCCGCGGACGACGACCAGCGGTTCGGCCGGCATCGTCACCCCCGAGCGGATCGCCCGGCGCAGGACCTCGGCCAGCCGGGCGTCGCCCTTGAGCCGGGCCCTGCCGGCCGGGTCCACGCCGCGGACCTCGACGTACGCCACCAGGTCCTCCACCGTCGCCTGCCCGACCTCCAGCTCGCCGAGGGCCGGCAGCACCTGCTCGATGTAGCGGAGGAAGGACCGGTTCGGGCCGATGACCAGGGTGCCGGTGCGGGCCAGCCGGTCGCGGTGGGCGTAGAGCAGATACGCGACCCGGTGCAGGCCGACGGCGGTCTTGCCGGTGCCCGGCGCGCCCTGGACGCAGACCGTGCCGGTGAGTCCGGCGCGGACGATCTCGTCCTGTTCGGGCTGGATGGTGGCGACGATGTCGCGCATCGGGCCGACGCGCGGCCGCTCGATCTCGGTCTGCAGGAGCCGGCTCTTCGTCTCGCCCGCGGCCGGGTCGGTCAGGTTCTCGTCCTCGTACGCGGTCAGCTCGCCGCCGGTGGAGCCGAAGCGGCGGCGCAGCGCGACGTCCATCGGCTCCTTCCTCGAGGCTCGGTAGAACGGCTGGGACACCGGCGCGCGCCAGTCGACGACCATCGGGTCGCCGTCGGCGTCGTGCACATGGCGGCGGCCGATGTAGTAGCGCGGCTCGTCCCCGTCGTCCGGGGCGTGCAGATAGTCGAGGCGGCCGAAGAAGAGCGGGGTGTCCGCGTGGTCCGCGAGAGCCTTGATCCGGCCGTCGATCTGTGACTGGAGGACGGCGGTGTTGACCCAGTTCGCGGTGACGTCGGCGATGTCGAGCGACTCGATGTCGGCGCGCATCGCGCGGAGCGCGGCCCGGGACCGGGCGAGGTGTGCCTGTTCGCGGTGGAGCGGGTTGTCCGGGTCCGTGGGACCGGTCGGTGACGGGTGGTGCGCGGGCACGGCGGAGCCTCCGGAGGCGTGGGACGAGCGGTGGTTACCGGCCGGTTGCCGTCCGGGCGGTGGCTCTCCCGGCGCGAGGGTGGGGAGGCGGCAGACGGGGATTGTAGCCACCGCCGCCGCGGTGGGCGAATGATTATTCGTCCCCTACGGGCGGCCTCCGCCCGCGGTAGGGCACGGCTCGGCCTCGCGGGGTACGGACGGGGCCGTACGTCTACATCCCTGGACCGATGTGCTGCATTGGCGTGAAATCCATCATGGGAGACATGACGACCGCATCGGTTCACCAGCCCCGGCCGCCGGCCGGCGCCAGCGCTCTCGGTTCGCACGGCCACCAGCGGCACCTCCTCGGCGAGGCGCTGCGCGCGCTCCGCGTCTTCGCGGGGGCCGCGTTCAGCGTCGTCGTCCTCGGCGAGTCCGACGACCAGCATTGATCCTTCCGGGCTAGGGTGACCGCCGACCGGGTGGTGACCGGAAGGACGGACGGGTGGCTGCTGCGACCGGAAGGGGCGGACGCCGGCTCACGAAGCCGACGGCCGCCGCACTGCTCCTGCTCATACTCTCGCTGGCCGCGTTTGCGGCGCTGTGCCTGCTCCGGCCGATGCCCATGGCCGACCTGCTGGTCTACCGCGCGGAGGGCTCGGCCGTCGTCGAGGGCACCGATCTCTACGGGTTCGTGGTCACCGAGTGGGAACTGCCCGCCACCTACCCGCCGTTCGCCGCCGTCCTGTTCGTGCCGGCCGCGCTGCTCCCGCTGCTGCCCCTGAAGGCCGCCGTCGTCGCGGGCAACGCCCTGCTGCTGGGCCTGCTCGTCCATCTCTCGCTCCGGCTGGCGGGCCGGCCGTCGCGGCCCGCGGTCGTCCTGGCCGCCACCGGGGCCGGTCTCTGGCTCGAACCGGTCTTCCAGACCGCCCTCTTCGGGCAGATCAACCTCGCGCTCGCCTGTCTGGTCCTCTGGGACCTGACCCGGCCCGACGGCGCGCGCGGCAAGGGCATCGCGACCGGCATCGCCGCCGGGATCAAGCTCACCCCGGCGATCTTCATCGTCCATCTGCTGCTGACCGGCCGGGTGCGCGCGGGGCTGTACGGGCTCGCGGGCTTCGCCGGCACGGTGCTGGCCGGCGTCGCGGCGCTGCCCGGCCCGAGCCTCGAGTTCTGGACCCGGCGGATCTTCCAGACCGGCCGGGTCGGCAAGGCGTGGATCGTCGACAATCAGTCCCTGCAGGGGATGTTCGCGCGGCTGCTGCACACCACCGAGCCGGGGATCGTCTGGCAGGCTGCCGCGCTGGTCACCGCCGCGGCCGGGCTGCTGCTCGCCCGGCGGGCGGTGCGGGTGCACGGCCTGGAGGCGTGGGGCCTGATGTGCACCGCGCTGACCGCGCTGCTGGTGTCACCGATCAGCTGGTCGCACCACTGGGTGTGGTGCGTCCCGCTGCTGGCGCTGATCGCCGCCGGCCCCGGGCCGCGCTGGGCCGCCGCCATGGCCGTCGTCTTCACGGCGCGCAGCATGTGGCTGCTGCCGCACGACGGTTACCTCGATCTGCGGCTGCCGTGGTGGCAGCAGCCGGCGGCCTCGCCGTACCCGCTGCTGGCCCTCGGCTTTCTGGCGTACGTGGCCTGGCGGGTGCGCGGCGGGCCGCCGGGCGGTTCGGGTCCCGGGCTTCCGGGACCCCGTTACGCCTCCTCGCCCGCGGCCGAAAGCTCGGACGCGTCGACGATCCGGTAGGCGTAGCCCTGTTCGGCCAGGAACCGCTGCCGGTGCGCGGCGAAGTCCTGGTCCACGGTGTCGCGGGCGACCACCGAGTAGAACCGGGCCTCATGGCCGTCGGCCTTCGGGCGCAGCACCCGGCCGAGCCGCTGGGCCTCCTCCTGGCGGGAGCCGAAGGTGCCGGAGACCTGGATGGCGACGGTCGCCTCCGGCAGGTCGATGGAGAAGTTCGCGACCTTGGAGACGACGAGGACGGACAGCTCGCCCTGCCGGAACGCCTCGAACAGCTTTTCGCGCTGCGCGTTCGACGTCTCACCCTTGATGACCGGCGCGTCCAGGTGCTCGCCCAGCTCGTCGAGCTGGTCGATGTACTGGCCGATGACCAGGGTCTGCTCGCCCCGGTGCTTGTGCACCAGGGCCTCGATGACCCGCTGTTTGGTCGTGGTCGTCGCGCAGTAGCGGTACTTCTCCTCCGTCTCGGCGGTGGCGTACGCCAGCCGCTCGGCGTCGGTGAGGTCGACCCGTACCTCCACGCAGTCGGCCGGGGCGATGTAGCCCTGCGCCTCGATCTCCTTCCAGGGGGCGTCGAAGCGCTTGGGGCCGATGAGCGAGAAGACGTCCGACTCGCGGCCGTCCTCGCGGACGAGGGTGGCGGTCAGCCCGAGCCGGCGGCGGGCCTGGAGGTCCGCGGTGAACTTGAAGACCGGGGCGGGCAGCAGGTGCACCTCGTCGTAGATGACCAGGCCCCAGTCGCGGGAGTCGAACAGCTCCAGGTGGGCGTACACGCCCTTCCGCTTCGTCGTGAGCACCTGGTAGGTGGCGATGGTGACGGGGCGGATCTCCTTGCGGGTGCCGCTGTACTCGCCGATCTCCTCCTCGGTGAGCGAGGTGCGCTTGACCAGCTCGTGCTTCCACTGGCGGGCGGAGACGGTATTGGTGACCAGGATGAGCGTGGTCGCCTTGGCCTCCGCCATCGCGCCCGCGCCGACCAGGGTCTTGCCCGCGCCGCAGGGCAGCACGACGACGCCGGAGCCGCCGTGCCAGAAGCTCTCGACGGCCTGCTTCTGGTACGGGCGCAGCTGCCAGTCGTCCTCGCGGAGCGCTATCTCGTGCGCCTCGCCGTCGACGTAGCCCGCCAAGTCCTCGGCGGGCCAGCCGAGCCGGAGCAGTATCTGCTTGATCTGCCCGCGCTCGGAGGGGTGCACGGCGACCGTGTCCGGGTCGATCCGGGCGCCGACCAGCGGCTGGACCTTTCGGGACCGGAGGATCTCCTCCAGCACCGGGCGGTCGGTGCTCTCCAGGACCAGCCCGTGCACCGGGTGCTTGAGCAGCCGCAGCCGGCCGTAGCGGGCCATCGTCTCGGCGATGTCGACGAGCAGCGCGTGCGGCACGGGATAGCGGGAGAACGCCACCAGCGCGTCGACGACCTGCTCGGCGTCGTGTCCGGCGGCGCGGGCGTTCCACAGCCCGAGCGGGGTCAGCCGGTAGGTGTGGATGTGCTCGGGAGCGCGTTCCAGCTCCGCGAACGGGGCGATGGCGCGGCGGCATGCTCCCGCCTGCTCGTGGTCCACTTCCAGAAGCAGCGTCTTGTCGCTCTGGACGATGAGAGGTCCGTTCAACGCCTCCGCCCTTTCTGCTGTCGGTCCGGAGAGGTCCGGTGGCCAAACCCCCAGTGTCGCGCATGGGCCGTGTGGCCCAGGTCTCACTGGGGGGTTCTCGCTGGGTGCTGCGCGGTGGGTGATGTCACAGGGCGGCCGGGGCCGCCCCGCGCGGGCGGCTCAGGGGGCCGGCTCGTCGGCCAGTTCGGCGACGCCGGTGATCCGGTGCAGGGAGAAGGTGCGGACCTCGGCCGCCGTGTGGTCGAACGCCGTGACGAAGCCGCCCTCGACCCGGACCGGGGCGATCACGCGCTGGCTGGCCGCGCCTTCCGCGTTGACGTAACCGATCCAGACGGCGCTGCCGGTGAGGGCCGCCGCCTGCATGGTGGCCAGGGTCTCGGCGGGCGCCGTCCGGGGCAGCCGGGCGCTCCCGGGCGCGGCGGCGGTCGGCTTGCGCTCGGCC
>DOWQ01000787.1 GCA_003519485.1 Streptomyces sp.
ACGGCAGGCGGCCCGCCGCCGAGAGCGCCTGGCGGAGCAGGAATTCGATCTGCGCGTTGGTGCTGCGCAGCTCGGCCGAGGCCCAGGCGGCCAGCGCGTCGTGCACGGCGGGGTCCAGCCGCAGCAGCACCTGCTTGCGCTGCCGGCGCGGCCGTCGCTCCGGGTCGTCACCGCCCGGAGCGACGGGCTCGTCCAGGTCGTCCGTCACTGGTAGAGGCTGCCCGTGTTCAGGACCGGCTGCGGGGAGCGGTCGCCGCACAGGACCACCAGCAGATTGCTGACCATGGCGGCCTTGCGCTCCTCGTCCAGCTCGACGATGCCCTGCTCGGCGATCCGGGCGAGGGCCGCCTCGACCATGCCGACCGCGCCGTCGACGATCTCCCGGCGGGCGGCGACGACGGCACCGGCCTGCTGACGCTGGAGCATCGCGGAGGCGATCTCGGGCGCGTACGCGAGGTGGGTGAAGCGGGATTCGATGATGCGGACGCCGGCCGCCTGGACCCGGGCGGAGAGTTCGACGGCGAGCTTCTCGGTGATCTCCTCGGCGTTGCCGCGCAGCGACAGTCCCGCCTCGTCGTGGGCGTCGTACGGGTATTCGATGGCGATGTGCCGGACCGCCGCCTCGGTCTGGGTGGAGACGAACTCCAGGAAGTCGTCCACCTCGAACACCGCCTGTGCGGTGTCCTCGACCTTCCAGACGACGACGGCGGCGAGCTCGACCGGGTTGCCGTACGCGTCGTTGACCTTCAGTACGGCGGTCTCGTGGTTGCGCACCCGGGTGGAGATCTTCTGCCGCGAGGTCAGCGGGTTGACCCAACGGAGGCCGTCGGTACGGATGGTGCCGGTGTAGCGGCCGAACAGCTGGACGACGCGGGCCTCGCCGGGCGCGACCATGTTCAGCCCGGACATGGCGAAGACCGAGCCGATGAAGAGCAGGATGCCGAGGAGGACCAGGAACACCCCGGCGCCGGCCGAGCCGTCCTTGGCGAGGGTGACGCCGGCGATGACCGCGCCGCCCCCCGCCAGCAGTCCGAGCAGCCCGAGCAGCAGGGCGAGGCCGCCGCCGATGCTGTGCGCCGCGAACTCCCGGACCTGTGGCTTCGGCATCTCCGGTGTGTCGTCGGCGTCGGCCGCGGCGGTGGGCGGAGTGTCGGACATGGTGGGCTCCCCGTTCAGTCGGTTCGATTCGTCAGTGCTCTCTGCGGGCGTGCTGCCGGTGTTCCGGTGGTCTGCCGGCCGGCCATGGACACCCTTATCAAAGTGATAACACTTTAGCAGACGACTGGCGGCCCGGTCCGGTTGCCCTGCCGGGGCGTGCTGATTCTCACGCCCCCCAAAGAGGGACGCGACAGGCGGTTCGGGGCGAGTGCGGTGTTAGCTTTTGTGCATTCCGGGGGCGGAATGGACTGGAGCCACGACCATGGGACGCGCGGACGACAGACGGGCGAGACAACGGGGGACCCGCCGGGGGAAGCGGAAGGAGGGCGGCATACGCCGCCTCTTCTCCTGGAAGAAGGTGTTCGGCACCTTCGTGCTGCTCGGTGCGCTCGGCGTGGGCACGTTCATCGTGCTCTACCTGGTCGTCGACATACCCCAGGGCAATGCCGAGGCCAAGGAGCAGAGCAACGTCTACTCCTACAGCGACGGCTCCCTCATCGTGCGCGACGGCAAGACCAACCGTGAGATCGTGCCGATCAGCAAGGTCCCCGAGGAAGTCCAGCACGCCTTCGTCGCCGCCGAGAACAAGACCTTCTACGACGACTCCGGCGTCGACCTGAAGGGCACCGCCCGCGGCCTGGTCTCCACCCTCACGGGCAAGAAACAGGGTGGCTCCACCATCACCCAGCAGTATGTGAAGAACTACTTCCTCAGCCAGGAGCAGACGGTCTCCCGCAAGGCCAAAGAGCTGATCATCGCGCTCAAGGTCGACCAGCAGGAGTCCAAGGACACCATCCTCGCCGGCTACATGAACACCAGCTACTACGGGCGCAACGCGTACGGCATCCAGGCCGCGGCCCGGGCGTACTACGACACCGACGTCGGCGGTCTGTCCATCGAACAGGGCGCCTATCTCGCCGCGCTGCTCCAGGCCCCGAGCCAGTACGACTGGGCCGTCGCATCCAAGAGCACCCGCGCCCACGTCCTGGAGCGCTGGGCGTACGTGCTCGACAACATGGTCGAGATGAAATGGCTCGACGCGGCCGAACGCCAGGGCATGGAGTTCCCCGAGCCCGGTGAGCCGAAGCCCAACCCGGGCCTGGACGGACAGGCCGGCTACTTCGTCGAGGCCGCCGAGAAGGAGCTGATCGCCGCCGGGGTCGACGAGAAGGAACTCGCGGCCGGCGGCTGGAACATCGAGCTCAACATCGACAAGAAGAAGCAGCAGCAGCTCGAGAAGGCCGTCGAGCAGACGCTGCTGGACGACCTGGATCCCGAGAAGCGCGACGTCGACGCACACGTCCAGCCCGGCGCCGTCTCGGTGGACCCCGAGTCCGGCAAGGTCCTGGCGATGTACGGCGGCGAGGACTACGTCAAGCACTACCGGAACAACGCGATCCGCCAGGACTACCAGCCCGCATCCACCTTCAAGCCGATCGTCCTCGCCGCGGCCCTGGAGAGCGGCGCGGAGACGCAGGACGGCGTTCCGATCACCCCCGCCACGATCTACGAGGGTGACAGCAAGCGGCCCGTCGAGGGCAGCGCGACCGGTTTCGCGCCGCCCAACCAGGACGACAAGGACTACGGCAGGGTCTCCGTACAGAAGTCGATGAACAGCTCCGTCAACACCGTCTTCGCGCAGATGGGCGTGGATGTCGGTCTGGAGACCGTCAAGCAGACCGCGATCGACCTCGGCGTCGACGCCGACGCGGGCGGGTTCGAGGTCCGGCCCTCGATGTCGCTGGGCGTGATGGGCGCCAGCCCGCTCGACATGGCCGGGGTCTACGCCACCCTCGACAACCACGGCGAGAAGGTCACCCCGCAGCTGGTGGCGTCCGCCGAGCGCGGCGACCAGGAGGCGGAGCTGCCCGATCCGATCGGCGACCGCGTCATCGACCGGGAGACGGCCGACACCGTCACCTCCGTACTGCGGGGCGTCGTCGACGACGGTACGGCCCAGATCGTCCGCTCCGACAAGCTCAACATCGCGGGCAAGACCGGCACCTCGGACGACAACAAGTCCGCCTGGTTCGCCGGCTACACGCCCGATCTCGTCACCACGGTCGGCCTCTTCGGCGAGGGCGAGGGCGGCAAGCAGGTGACCATGCACGGCACCGGCGGCGGGGGCCGCGTCAACGGCGGTGGCTACCCGGCCGAGATCTGGGCCGCCTACAACGAGCTGGCTCTCGGGGACGGGCCGGCGGCCGAGTTCGACCTCGAACTCATGGAGCTCCCCGAGCCGGAACCGACGGTGACGGTCACCCCGAGCGAGACCGAGGAGCCCGACCCGGAGACCTCGGAGCCCACCGCGCCAGAGACCACGTCGCCGCCGCCGACCACCTCGGCACCGCCGACCAGTTCCGCGCCGCCGACCTCACAGGCGCCGTCCTCGCCGCCGATCTCGACCCTGGTGCCGGGTGGCGAGAGCACGGAGGACGCGGACGCCGAGCGCGGGAACCGCCGCGGCGAGAACTGACCGCCGGCGCCGCAGAAGGCGACGGGCGCGGGACCGGGCCGGAAGCGGGACCGGCTTGCGGCCGGAG
>DOWQ01000224.1 GCA_003519485.1 Streptomyces sp.
GTCGTACGGGCGATACGCGGTGCGCGGGGATCGTGCGGGAGGGAGAGGGTGTACACCCAGTCCGGCGATACGGTTGCCATGGAAGTCTCCTGGAAGGACGCGGAGTTGCGGATTCGGCGCTCTCGACGAGCCGAGTGGCGTGTGACACACCGTAGCGAGTTTCATGGACTACTTTCTATGTAGACCATGGACTTCGACACAAAGACCCTCGGTCGGGTGATGCCATGGCACTTTGTGCGAATGAGGAGAGGCCGATGCCCCCGTCCCCCCAACTGCCCACAGCCCGGCGCCGCCGCCTCGGGACCGAACTGCGGCGGCTGCGCCAGCGCACCGACCTCTCCGCGACCGAGGCAGCCGCACGGGTCGGGGTCACCCAGTCGCGCATCAGCAATATCGAGGCGGGCCGCTACGGAGTCAGCGCGGACCGCGTGCGGACCTTGGCCCGGCACTACGACTGCTCGGACCGGGCCCTGGTCGACGCGCTCGCGAGCATGACCGGTGAGCGCAAGCACGGCTGGTGGGAGGAGTACCGGGAAATGCTCCCGTCCGCGCTGCTGGACCTCGCCGAGCTGGAACACCACGCAACAGGGATCCGCGCCGCCCAGGTGATCAACATCCCCGGGCTGTTGCAGACGACGGACCACGCCCGCGCACTGTTCCGTGAAGCGGTGCCCGCGCTGTTGGCCCACGAGATCGAGCACCGCGTCTCACACCGGATCAAGCGGCAGGCAGTCCTCCATCGTGGCGGCCCGCCGGGTTACACGGCGATCATCCACGAGGCGGCGCTGATGATGCGGTTCGGCGGACGAAAAACGTCCCTCGAGCAGCTCCGGCATCTCCTCGCGATGAGCGAGCGGGAGAATGTCACCGTCGCAGTGATCCCGTTCGCCCGGAGTTCGTTCCCCACCTCGGCTCAGGGCGTGGACTACTTCTGCGGCCCGGTCGCCCAGCTCGACACGGTGCAGATCGATACCTCCCACGGCGGCGAACTCGTCGATTCCGGCGCTCAGGTGGAGCGGTACCGACTGGTGCTGGACCGGATGGAAGAGGTCGCACTGCCACCGGACCGGTCGCGCGACCTCGTCCACCGCATCCTCCAAGACATCTGAAGGGACGGCATACATGCCCGGTCTCCACTGGCAGAAGTCCTCCTACAGCGAGCAGGCTTCCTCATGCGTGTACGTCGCCACNNNNGTTCGACGGAATCGGCTGCTAGTACCGGATCAGGCGACGTTCGCCCTGCTGTGAAGCCCTGCCTGCCGACGACTTCTGCCCGCAGGCAATAATCGAGCTGTGAGCGCCATCGAACGCCCTGTGCCGCCCCTGAACGCCGACGAGCGCACCACGCTCGAGAGCTGGCTCGACTTCCATCGCGTCACGCTCGCCATGAAGTGTGAGGGGCTGGACGATGGGCAGGCCGCCACGCCCTCCGTGCCGCCGTCCGGCTTCACTCTGACCGGCTTTGTCCAGCACATGGCGGAGGTGGAGCGGAACTGGTTCCGCCGAGTGTTCGCCGGAGAGCAAACGCCGCCCATCCACGACCCGCAGGCGGACCCGCGCGGCCCCGACGGCGGCTTCGAACTGGCCGAGGGCGTCACCCTGCGCGAGGCCCTCGCCACCTGGCACACAGAGATCGCTCGCGCCCGCGAGAACTGCGCCAACCGTGCTCTGACCGATACTGGTCGCTTCATGGACCAAGACGTCAACCTCCGTTGGATCTACGTCCACATGATCGAGGAGTACGCCCGCCACAACGGCCACGCCGACCTGCTCCGCGAACGCATCGACGGCACCACCGGCGTATAGCACCCGGCGAACGTTGCCTGATCCGGCACTGGGGACTGCCGCCGCAGTCTTCCCTCCCGGCACGGCCGGGTGGCCCGGCGGCGGCGCTCCACTGGAGCGCCAAGTCACCAGCCACGGCCGAAGTTCCACTTCACCGGCTCCTCGAGTGTCAGCCGGGAGACCTGCTGCGCTGGGAGGCCGAGGGCGCCGCGGGCGGGTGACGTGGGCCGTCGGCGGCAGTGGCGGTGACGGCGGCCGGGGCTACACGGTGACCCGGCCGGAGTCCGCGTCGGGGCCGGGGCCCGCGCCTTCCGTACCGGTGTGCGCATCCGGCGGCGTGCCGGCGGGCTCACCGTTCCGGTCGGCCGGTCGCAGGATGCCTGCCGAGAAGACCGCCGCCACGCAGAACGCCACGGGCAGGAAGAACGTCAGGTTGAGCGGCACCAGATCCGTCATCGGCCCGATGACGGCGGGCCCCGCCAGCATGCCGAGATAGCCGAGCCCCGCCACCCGCGAGACGTTCGCGCCGGCCGCCTCCTTGTCGACGTTGCCCGCCGCGGTGAAGAACTGCGGCACGCAGCCGGAGAGCCCGATGCCGAAGACCGTCCAGCCCACCATCGCGAGCGGGATCCAGCTCGACAGTGCCGCCGTCGTCAGTCCGGCCGCCGCGACCGCGGCCCCGTAGCGGACGACGAAGACGGGGCCGAAGCGGGCCACGATCCGGTCGGTGGTCAGCCGGCCGACCGTCATGGCCGTGGCGAACGCGCCGTACGCGAACGCGGCCGTGGCGGCGGGCGCGTCGAGCACGTCCTGGACGTGCAGCACGCTCCAGTCGTACGCGATGCCCTCGCTCAGCATGAGCATCAGCGAAAGCAGCGCGAGCGCCCAGACACGCGACGGCGTACGGCGCTTGGCGACGACGACGGCTCCGGCTCCGGCTCCGGGCGCAGCCTCGGTGCTCGCGTGCTTCTCGGGCGGCAGCAGGGCCGGTGCGGCCAGCAGGCAGGCGGCCACGCAGAAGGCGGCGGCGCAGGCCAGGGTGAGCGGCACGCTCCAGCCCCAGCTGATCGTTCGAGCGCCGACGGGTGCCGCGAACACGCCGCCGATCGAGAACACCGCGTGGAAGGCGGACATGACCGGCCGCCCGTAGTCCCGTTCGACCTGGACCGCGTGGGTGTTCATGCTGACGTCCAGGCAGCCGTTGCCGAACCCCAGTACGACGAGAGCGGCGCCCAGCGGCCAGAGGCCCTCTGCCAGCCCGGGCAGCACCAAGGAGGCGCTGCACAACACACCGGCGATCGGTACGGTCCGGCGGCTGCCGAACCGGTCGCTGAGCGGGCCGGACACCTGGAGGCCGGCGAAGGCGCCGATTCCCATGCAGAGCAGCAGCCAGCCGAGCACGGCGTGGGAGATCCCGGCCCGGTCCTCGATGGACGGGATGTGCACGACCCACATGCCCATCGCGAAGCCGTTGAGCCCGAAGAAGCCGAAGGTGGACAGCCGCGCTGCGCGCAGACGCCGGTCCGGAGGCGCGGGCGGGGCCGTGCTGTCGGTAGTCATTGAAAGTCAGACTAAGGGCCGGTCCGCGCGTGGCCGAACCGGTTTTCGACGCCCGCCGACCGCGGGTCGTGGAGGCCGGCGGACTGCGGTGGTGCGGGCGCGAGGGCCGCGGGAAATCCCGGAGCCGCCATGCCCGTCGGGCCTCGGCCGTTCCGGCCGCCCGCCCGCCGGCCGCCCCGCCGACCGACCCGCCGAAGCCCCGTCCCGGTGCCCGGCTCCGGCCTCACCGGGAGGTGGAGCGGAGGGGAGACGAGGACGGGGCTTCGGCTGATGCAGCCGATTCCGGTTGCTGGTTCGGCAACCGGTCCGAGCGGGAGGCTCGAACAGCTCGGTGCAACGGGTGATTCACGCAGGAAGTGAGGGCAACGCGATACGGGCCGGCACCGGACGGCAGTGCGGCCCGCCGGCCGGCTCGGCCGGTGGAGCCGACTGCCTCACAGACCCAAGTGGCCGGTCACTCCGCCGACGACGCCACCGACACCGTCAACGACCGAGCCGACGAGGCCACCGCTCTCCTCCTCGGTGGCCGGCGGCTGCTCGTCCGGCTGCTCCGAGGCGGTCGGCGCTTCAGCGGTCGGTGCCTCCTCGGGCGAGGAGGTGGAGACACCGGAGTTCTTGCCGGGGTACCTCTGGACGTCCCGCGCCGACTCCTCCGCGGTGCTGGACCCGTTGGCCGACAGGCTCCGGGCGGCTGTGCCGTCGGTCGTGGCCGAATCCGTACCGGAGTGGCCGGTCCTGGCGTCCTCCGTACGGTCCTCCACGAGCTTCGGCTCGGCCGAAGCGGCCGGGCTCAGGGAGCTGGACGCCGGAGTGGGAGTGCCCGTCTCCTCGGCGGAGGACGCCAGGCCGGTCCCGTCGTCCGTGAGACCTGGCTGAGAGCTGACCCCCGAACGGGCCAGCGACGACTCGTCGTTGACCGACACCGAATGAAGTGAGACAGCAATGGTGCCCGCCACGCCCAAGGCGGCTGCCGCCTTGAATGCCGTGGCCTGCATGTGCTGCCCGCGGGTCAATCTACTGTGTTTGCCCATCTGGCCTCGCGCCTTTCCCGGTGACGTCACTGGCTGCGGCCCCTTAGTAAAGCTTGCTCGCAGACGGTAATGACCCGCCGATGCCGACTCGTTACGGAGTCCGGACATCCGGTTGCGGCAGTACCGCGGCGCGAGCGCGGGATCGCCTGGGCGGCCAGGCCGTTTACACCCCGAAAGTCCGGAATTTCGCCCGATAACATCGGCATTTGCGGGAACCGGCACCACTTTGTGGACCCCGCAGCCCCGGACCGCCGGATGTGATCGGTCTCTCACCGGCTTTGGTGCCGGGAAACCATCGCGCCACGTCCAGTCTCAGCCATTCCTCAGCCGATTCGGGGTGGCGGTGAACCGGTGAGCGGTGAGCCCTGCCGTACGCATGGAGGCGCTCGCCCCACCGGGGCTCGCGGGCCCTTCGGGCAGTCGGCGCGGTGCTGCGATCCGCCGGCGGAGATCACCGGGGAATCCGTAAAGCCCTGGAAATCCGCGCGTCCGCTGGGAAGCTGCTGTTCACCATCAGCACCACGGACGGAGACACAACGTGAGCGACCGGCCCGCCACCTTCACGCTCGGCGGCGATCTGACCGTCAACCGCCTCGGCTTCGGAGCCATGCGGCTCACCGGCGAGGGGAACTGGGGGCTGCCCGCCGACCCGGAGAACGCGCTCCGGGTCGCCCGCCGCGCGGTCGAGCTCGGCGTCGATTTCATCGACACCGCCGACGCCTACGGGCCCGGCACCAATGAGAAGCAGCTCGCCGAGGCCCTCCAGCCGTACCAGGACGGCCTGGTCATCGCGACCAAGGCCGGCCAGAGCCGCCCCTCCCGGCACGAGTGGAAGCCGCTCGGCCGCCCCGAGTACCTGCGCCAGCAGTGCGAGCTCAGCCTGCGCCGGCTCGGGGTGGAGCGCATCGACCTCTACCAGCTCCACCGGATCGACCCGCAGGTGCCGGCCGCCGACCAGTTCGGCGTGCTCGCCCAGCTCCAGAAGGAGGGGAAGGTCCGCCACCTCGGCCTCTCGGAGGTCACCGTCGAGGAGATCGAGGAGGCACGGGGCCACTTCGACGTGGTCAGCGTGCAGAACCTGTTCAACCTGACCGACCGGTCGCACGAAGCCGTGCTCGAACACTGCACCCGGGAGAACATCGCCTTCATCCCGTGGCTGCCCATCGCGCGCGGTGAACACGCCGCCGCCGGCGGCCCGCTCGCCGGCGTCGCCCGCGAAGTCGGCGGCACGCCCGCCCAGGTGTCTCTCGCTTGGCTGCTGCGCCGGTCGCCCGTGGTGATCCCGATTCCGGGCACCTCCTCCGTGACGCACCTGGAGGAGAACATGGGCGCCGCACGGATCGAGCTCACCGACGAGCAGTTCGAGCGCCTGTCCCGGCCGGCCTGACGGATTTCGGCGGCATCGAACGCCCGGGGGATTCCGGGGTGCAGGTGCGGGGAGGGGCTCCGGCCGGTGCGGCGTTGCTGCCGTCGACCCGGACGGCAGCGCCCGGCCCCGGCACCGCAAGCTCAAGTCTTGCTCTGAAGTGGCACCGGCCGGGATTCACCGGCAACTTCTCGGACAATACTCACAGTTGGGAAGTGGCAGAACGGACGGGGGGATCGCCGTGCGCACTCTTTTCGGACGGCCGGATTCGGCAGCGCCGCTGCGGCTGGACTCGTACGACATCGCCTATCTGGCCGGCGGGCCGCAGCGGGTGGCCGAGACCGCCCTCATTGCGCTGCGCGACCGGGGCGTCATCGCGGTCACCGGCCCCCGGGTGCGTGCCCTGGAGGTGCAGCCGGAGCACGCGGACCGGCCGGAGCACGCGGACCGGCCGGACCTGCCGGACCGACCGGAGCAGCCGGTCGAACGTGCGCTCGTCGGGCTGTGCCCGCGGGGAAAGAGCGTGGCCCGCGTGCTGGCCGCCGTGCTGCACGGCCCGGAGACGGCGGAGATCGGGCGCCGGCTCCGCTCCCACGGTCTGCTCACCCGCTTCCGCGCCCGCCCCAACCGCGCGGGCAGACGCCGGCTGGAGGCGGCCAGGGAGGACGGCACGCTGCCCGCGTACGTCTTCGACGGCCTCGCCGCGGTCCCGGACAGGCGGCTGCGCCGGGCGGTCAGCGAAGCGACGCCGCTGCAGTCGGGTTTCCGCCGCCACCTGGTCCGGACGGCGAGGTACATCGACGTCGACTCGCCATACGGGTCGGACCACGCCTCCGACCACGCCTCCGACCACGGCTCGGGCTTCGGCTCCGACGCCGGTCACGCCTCCTGGGGCGGCGGCGGAGGAGGCGGGGGCGGCGGCGACTGAAGGGGCGCNNGGGCGCGAAGGCTACTTCGCCACGTACTGCGTCAGGATGGCCTGCACTTCGTAGATGTCGACGCCCTTGGTGAAGGTCTTCTGGACCGGGAGCGGATTGCCGGAGATCCAGATCTTGAGCTCCGCGTCGAGGTCGAAGGTGCCGGCCGTCTCCACTGCGAAGTGCGTGATGCTCTTGTACGGGACGGAGTGGTACTCCACCTTCTTGCCGGTGATCCCCTGCTTGTCGACGAGGATGAGCCGCCGGTCGGTGAAGAGCATGGTGTCCCGGATCAACTGGTAAGCAGCCTGCACCTGCTCGGCCTGCCCCAGCAGCCGCGCGTACTCCTGCTGCGCCTGCGCCGGATCGACAGTGTGCGCGTTTCCGAACAGTGCCACGACAGTCCCCCACTTGTTGAAGCCACGCGATCTTCACAACTCTATACCGGCGGATTGCCGCCGTCTCGGTTCCGGAGCTCGCCATTTCAGCGGCCGGGAGCCGATTCCGGCTGCCAGTACGGAGCGCGTCGCGACCCGGCAGACGCACGACGCGGGAACACGAACGGGCCGCCGACCTGACGGGGCCGGTGGCCCGGGTGCGCGCGGACGCCGTTGGCGTACGCGTCGTGGCGGACGGCGTCGCGTCGGCCGCCAGGAGCGGGATCAGGCACGGGCCGGTGACGCGGGCGGAGAGCTCCACCTCGCGCTTGAAGCGGGCCCGGAACTCCGGGTCCCCGGTCTGCGACGCATGGACGACCTTGACCGCCACCCGCAGTCCGTCGGGCGCGAGCGCGGCGTGCACGGTGCCCATGCCGCCCACGCCGAGACGGCCGATGATCCGGTACGGGCCCACGCGGGCGGGATCGCCGGGGCGGGCGGGCTGGACCCGCGCGCCGGGACCGGTAGCGCTCATGGGATTCGTTCCTTCGGTGGGCGGCGGCCGGGTGGCGAGCGGCTGGGCGTGCCGTATGCGGGTTGAAGGCCGGGACGGTTCGGACGGGCGGCCGGGGGACGAGCGTCCAGGAGGCCGCGCGCCGGAAGTCGACGCGACTTGATTTGCCCATGTGTGGGCTCATCGCGGGGGGCTGGATGCCGCACACGCGACGGACGCGGACGTCCGGAGCCCGGAGGGCCCGAAGGGGCGGCGGGTCGGATCCACCCAGGCGGGCGGCGGACCGGCGCCGGAGAACTGCACGACGGGGACGGAGACGCGAGCCGCGTCGGCACGGGCCGCACCCGCGCCTGTGGCCAAGCCCGGTCCGCCGGGACTAAAAAATCATGGTTTCGGGTCTTTTATATCCCGCTGGAAGGGCTACCCTGGTAAGTGGCCTACGGGATGAGCGAGGGAGTTCAACCGGAGTAGCCGACTTCGGCGGAAAGCTACAACGTCCGCTGGGGCCGACAGCGACGGTCGGGCTGAGAGGCCGGAAGGTTCGCAAGACCGGACGGCGACCCCTATTACCTGAACCGGGTAATGCCGGCGCAGGGAGCCCGTCTCGTAGGTTCTTCGTGTCCGACGCGTGGTCGTCGGCTCGGATATGGAAAACGACACGTAGCCGCCCGGAACTCAGAGTGCCGGGCGGATTTTCTTCTCTTCGAGGGGGTGTCTCGACTATGCCGACGGTCGCCGAGCCAACCTGAAGATGGCGTACGTAACGGCGAGGATGAAGTCCACGGCCAGCCACAGCCCGATGACAAGCCCGACTCCGATCGTGGTGCCGACGCCGCCGGCGTCCTTGCAGATTTGCAGCTCGTCACCGGTGAGCCCGGCGCACTCAGTGGGGGTGCCGCTGCTGGCGATACCGGCGATGATCAAGGCCAGGAAGAGCGCCTGGACCGCCAAGAAGAACCAGAAGAAGACCCGGTGGGGCTTCTTCGGGGTGGGTGTCTGCGCTCCTTGCTGGGCCGGCTGCCCCTGATTCGGGGGCAGCCCTTGAACGGGCTGCTGGGCGTTGGGCTGAGGCGCGGGTGTGCCCGGTGCCTGCGCGGCCCAATTCTCGGGGGGCGGAGCTTGCGGGTGCCGAGCGTGCCGAAGTTTCACCATGATTTTTCCTTCTTTCCCCCCGCGTTATTGAGCTCTCCTTCCATCTTGCTCCTAGAAGCGAAGAGGACCGCTACCCGGATGAGGGTGGCGACTGCACAGTGAAGCCGTTGCATTCACCATCAATTCGCGGCGAAAAGTCGGGAGTACATGCGCGCGGCGCTGGATGCTGAAATCGCTGCCATCATTTCTGTGCGGGCAACGGGTGGCCGCTCGGGGCGCAGTCCTTCGCTGGTGGCGAAGTAGAACACCGGCAGCAAGGCGAATACGCCCAGAGCGACAGCGGGGTGGAACAACCACCCGAGGGCGCCGCCGAGGGCGTATCCGGCGATGCCCGCGGCTGCGCGGAGGCGGCCGTGCCGGTGGTAGTGCGGCTCGGCGCGGGAGGTGAGGAGGTCGCGGTGGCGGCTGAGGTGGGTATAGATCCACAGCCAACTGGCGCACATGGCGGCCGCGACCAGGGCATACAGGGCTACGGCGGTACGGGCGTCGGTGCCGGTGAAATTCTCCTGCAGGGCTTCGGAGAGCACTGCGGTGGGGAAGGCCAGTGCGGCGGTGGTGAGCAGCAATGCCAGATTGGCCGCGTGCAGGCCGCGGTCGACGGTACGGATGCGGGTGAAGGCCTGGTGGTGGTTGAGCCAGATCACCCCGATGTAGCCGAACGAGGTCAGGTAGCCCAGGTAGACGGGCCACTGGTGCAGCAGCGCCTGGAACAGTCGGTCGGGCCCGTGCTCGGGCGGGCGCATCTCCAGCGCGAGGATCGTGATGGCAATGGCCATGACCGCGTCGCTGAAGGCCTCCACCCGCCCCGTATCGGTGCGGGCAAATCCCGCTGTGCCGTCCGACTGGGCGTCGTCCGGCTGGGCCGCGGATGATCTCTCCGGCTCCGGCTCCGGCNNNNAAAATGGAGGTACCAGGATATGCGTAGCATCCCATCCCGCGAGGGCGCAGCCGGTCACCTGTCGGCACCGGGCCGCGCCGCGTGGGGCCGGTACCGCGCCCTGGAAGCGGACCTCGAGATGACGGGGGGCTGACCATGCGCCGCGAAGACCTTCCGGCTCCGGAGTCCGGGCTGCTGCTCACGCACTTCCTCACCGTGGCCGATGTCGCCCGGTCACGCGCCTTTTACGCCGACGTTCTCGGTGGCGAGGTGGTACTCGATGAAAATCCGTGCATCGTCAAGCTCGCCAACAGCTGGCTCATCATGAACCCCGGTGGCGGGCCGACCCCGGACAAGCCCGACGTCACCCTGCAGCCACCCGCCGATCCGAACACGGCTGCGAGCTTCCTCAACATTCGGGTAGCCGACATCGAACGCTGCTACCAGGAGTGGAGTGCGCGGGGCGCCGAGTTCCTCACCCCGCCGATCGACCGGAAGGCAGAGATCCGCTGCTACTTGCGGGACCCCGACGGGTATTTGATCGAAGTCGGGCAGGCCACCGGGTTGCTGGAGGGCATCCTCGCCGACCCGCCCGCTGGCTCAGGCTGACACGACCGCGACCTCATCGGTCGAGTCGTTCGAGGCCTCCGAGCCAGAATGTTCCGGAAGAACACCGAAAGTTTAGCGACGCCGGCTTACGGATCTTGGCCTCAAAGCCGAAGTCGTCCTTGGTCAAGTCTGGACCCGGTTCGGCTGGCCGGGTATCTGATCAGGTGGAATGTTTCTCTACGGCAGCCTCCGGCCAAGTCAAAACTTTCCGGAATGTTGCGAGAACTGTTGACAGCTTTACGGACCGAGGGCCAACCTATCGGCGTCGGACAGGCCTCAACGGCTGCCGATCCGGGTCGACTTCACGACCCGGTCCCGGTCGTCGACCACACGGCGGCCGGCCGAGCCCCCCGCGTTGCACGGCGCCGACGCGCAGTCGGCGTCAGCCCCCCACCGGCAGGTCCGCTGCGGCGTACCACGCTGCCCGGCCTCCCTGCCAGCCTTCACGAGGAGGAAGCATGGACAAGAACGGCACCCCTGTGAACGACACCCCCGCCGGCCCGCCGCTCAGCCGCAGAAGCCTGATGGGCGGCGCCGGCGCCTTGGCGCTGGGCGCGTCCGGGCTGCTGCTGCCCGGCACCGCCCATGCCGACACGACCATCACCACCAACCAGACCGGCACCAATAACGGCTTCTACTACTCGTTCTGGACCGACGGTGGCGGTTCGGTCTCCATGACCCTGGCGTCCGGCGGCAGTTACCGGACCTCTTGGTCCAACTGCGGCAACTTCGTCTGCGGCAAGGGCTGGGGCAACGGCGGACGCAGGAACGTGCAGTACTCCGGCAGCTTCAATCCGTCCGGCAACGGATACCTGTGTCTCTACGGGTGGACGTCGAACCCGCTCGTGGAGTACTACATCGTCGACAACTGGGGCAGCTACCGGCCCACGGGAACGCACAAGGGCACGGTCACCAGCGACGGTGGTACGTACGACATCTACCGGACGACGCGGTACAACGCCCCGTCCGTCGAAGGCACCAGGACCTTCGACCAGTACTGGAGTGTCCGGCAGTCGAAGAAGACGGGTGGAACCATCACCACCGGCAACCACTTCGACGCGTGGGCCCGTTCCGGCATGAATCTGGGCAGCTTCAAGTACTACATGATCCTCGCGACCGAGGGATACCAGAGCAGCGGAAGCTCGAATCTGACGGTGAGCGGCTGATCGCCCCGTCTCTTGAGAAGGCCGTCTCGGCCTTGACGGGATGATCCTGCCTCAGGCCCTGCCTCGTGCGTACGGAGCCGGCGAGCCCGATGGTGGCGCATCCGGCACAAGACACGCAACGCGTCCCGCTCCACGACCAAGGCCCGGGCCGGTGACCCGGGCCTTGATCGTGGGGGCGGGGCGACGGAACTCGAACCCCCGCTCCGGCACGGGGCCATTCCGGCGCCGAAGCGGTCACGCATGGCGGTCGAGCAGGGCGCGAAGTCGGTCGATGTCCTCCGGGGCTCGCAGACCGCTCTTGGGCAGCACTTCGAGGCACAGGATGTTCGGGTCCCGGCTGAGCAGGACCAGGTGATCGCGGGTCTCCCGGTAGCCGCGGAACATCGACCAGCGCTGAGTCAGCGTGCAGTGGTCGGTGGTGACGGAGACGCCGTCACCGGACACCGTTGTGCGGAATTCGCCCTGCCACTCGACGGTACGGAACACATGGTTGGCCTGCACCCGCGGAAGCGACCACACGAGCAGGACGACCAGCCACTGCGGCAGGACCGAGACGAATCCGGCTCCGGTGTAGATCATCCACAGGCCGAACACCGCGAACAACGCGATGACCGCACCCCGCACGAGGGTCAGCTTCCTGATGCGGTCGCGCACCCGGATACCGGCCAGGATGTCGCCGCGCGTCGGCCGGAAGGCCAATTCGACAGTGTCCGTACCGTGTGCCGTGTCCCCGCCCTGGTGCACCATGGGCGGAACCTTAACGCGGTCGTCGCAATCCGGCCGCGATCACCGTCACTGACCTGGGCGCGGTGGTCATGGCCAAGACCCAGACGCCGAACTCCCCTGTCCTACGCGTAAGCCGACTACCGCGAATTCGTTGGCGCTGACATCCCCGTGAACAGCGATCCACGGGGAGGCGGAAGTGGCGGACGGCGGACCGAGCGAGGCGGAAGTGTCCGAACCCGGTGGTCGCGACGGAGAGCGCTCCGCCGCGTCCTTGTCCCGGGGAGCCTCTCAGGGAAACGAGGACCCACCGAGCGTCAAGGAGAGGTGGTTCACGCGAGAACGCGGCGCGTGGATCGGTGCCGGGGGAACGGTCCTTGCCGCTCTCATAGCTGTCGCGGCGCTCTACCTTCCGCAGCCCGGAAACGACGAAGAGTCCGCTGCGCCCGCGCAGGGTGCCGGTCGGACCACCAGTCCGCAGCAGCCCTCACCGGGATCCGGGCCGGGCAGTCCCACCGGGAGCGTCGCCACCGACCGCCCTTCGGCCGGTTCGCCCGGTTCGGCAGTCCGGTGGCAGGGACGGATCCTGTTCGACGGCAGTTCCAGGGACCTGGACGCGGTACCACCCGGCAAGGCCGCGACCGGCCGCGGCGACATCGCCACCGGCGGCGCAGACATCGTGGAAGTCCAAGCACTGCTCGGCTCTGTCGTGGCGCTGTGGGAAGGGGAAGGCATGCCGGACCACGGCGACTGCGCCGCAATGGTCGAGACGGAAGGTATGTCCTCGCATCCCCTCGAACAGGACACGGTTCTCTGTGTGAGGACGGGTGAAGGGCACATCGCCCGCCTTCGAGTCTCCTCCTTTCCCGAGAACTACGGTCCTTTCGTGAAGTTCGACGCGGTCATCTGGACTCCGTCCGACGCCTGACGCTGAGAGCAGGCGAGCCTGCTTCCCGTGCCGTGCTTCCCGTGCCGTGCTTCCCACGCCCGGTCCCGGCCGGCCCCGAAGTAAGCGCCCGGACCCGTGTGCACCTCCGGGTGAGCTCGACCCGTAGAAACCCCGGCAGTTCGCCGCGCTGGAATCCCTCGGGATTCCAGCGTGCTCGGCCGGTCCCTCCCGCTCATGCGACTGCTGTTCCGGTCGGGTTGAGCAGGGTCGTCTTCCCCGCGCCCGGAAATCCGGAGAGCACGGTCACCGGCAGCTGATCGGCCATGGCGCGCTCAGCCCTCGGGGTCCAGCAGGCCGCGGCGGTACGCGGGGACGAGGTGGCGCGGGACCTTGTACTCGCGGCCGCCGACGGTGATCGGCACCAGGTGAGGAGTGCTCGCCTTCCACTGGGCCCGGCGGTGACGGGTGTTGCTGCGGGACATCTTCCGCTTGGGAACGGCCATGGTGAGTTGCTCCTTCAGGTATCGGCCCGACGAAGGTACCTACAAATGAATACCATTTTCAACTCGCTCGCGTGCCCCGGCGCTGGACATGCCCGCCCGAGAGGTCCGCGTCAGGAGGTCCGAGCGATACGGGACCGACGGCGCTTCGCGGTGCCGACGACGGCCTCAGGCTCGGCCCTGAGCGTGCGTGCGAGCAGCACGCCGAGCAGGCAGACGAGAGCGGAGGCCAGGCATACGGCGGTGAAGGCGCCGGAGAAGGCCGACCGGGCGAGCGGCTGGAGCGCGGGGTCGAGGAGCTCGAACCGCCCGGTCCCGACAGCCTTCCGCAGCGCCGTGGCGTCCCCCGAGCCGGCCCCGAGGCCGCTGCCCAGTCCGTCCCCCAGGCGGGCGGAGAACACGGCTCCGAAGGCAGCGACTCCGGTCGCGGTGCCGAGCGGGTAGCAGGCATTGGTCAGCCCGGAGGCCATGCCGGCCCGGTCGGCGGGCACGGCGTTCACCGCCACGCCCATCAGGGGCGGGAAGATGACGGCCCCTCCGACGCCGAGCAGCACCAGACCGGTGACCGTGACCGCCTCGCCGGCACCCGAGCCGGCGGCGGCCAGGCCGATCAGCCCCAGCCCCTGCGCCGCGAAGCCGCCGGCGACCAGTACGTCGGGAGGGAACGCCTTCTGCAGCCGGGCGACGAACAGGCCGGCCACGAGCAGGCTGCCGGTCAGCGGCAGGAGGCGCAGTCCGACTTCCAGCGGCGAGTACGCGTGTGTGCTCTGCAGCCACAGTGTGACGAAGGCGAGCACGCCGAGACTGGACAGCCGGGCGAGGAATCCCAGCGCCGCGGCGCCGGAGAAGGCCCGAATCCGCAGCAACGCGATGTCGATCAGACCGTCGCCGCGGCGCTGACTGGCCACGAGGCCCACGGCGAGTACGACTCCGACTGCTGCCGATCCCAGCACCTCCGGTGCCGCCCACCCGACTTCCGGGCCGGTGACCAGCGGATAGTGCAGCGCCAGGAGTGCGCCGACGCCGAGCACCGCTCCCAGTGGATCGATACGGCGCCGGGTGTCGCGCGGCGCTGCCGACTCGGGCATACGGGCCAGCGCGCCGGCCACGACCAGGATGCCGATGGGCACATTGACCAGGAAGATCCACCGCCACCCGAGTACGTGGACGAACAGCCCTCCGACGATGGGGCCGAGCGCGCCGGCTGCGGACGCGATGGCGGCGAACGCGGCTATCACGGCCCGGCGGCGGGCGCCCTCGTAGGCGGCGGCGATCAGGGCGAGGGTCGGCGCGAACACCATGGCCCCGCCAAGGCCTTGGGCGCCGCGGGCGGCAATGAGAGTGCCCGCGTCCGGCGCCAGACCGCAGGCGGCCGAAGCGAGGGTGAACAGCGCCATCCCGGCGGTGAACACCCTCCGGCGCCCTATTCGGTCGGAGAGCGCGCCCGCGGTGAGCAGCAGCGCGCCGAACGCCAGCGAGTACGCCGACACGGTCCACTGCACCCGGCCCAGCCCGGTGTCCAGGTCCCGGGCGATGTCGGACAGGGCGACGTTCACGACGGTCACGTCCAGCGTCATCATCACGCCGCCGGCGCTGACGAGGGCGAAGGTCCACCGGGACGTACGGCGGCAGGAAGGCAACGCTGATCACAACTCTCTGAGGACTGCCGGCTTCGGGCCCACCGCTGTGCGGCCGGGATTTGACCCTGCCTCTAAGGCAAGCCTAACCTAACTTCCGCCCCGCTCGAGCGTCCAGTCGTCCGAGCGTACCGATCCAGCAGACACCGGAGCTGCCTGATATGCCCCTTCCCCCCGACCATCCAGTGCCCGCTCTGTCCGATGTGGCCCCCGCGGCCTGGCGGGAGGCGAACCGCCGGCTTCTCGCCAAAGCGATGGGCGAGTGGTGCTTCGAGGACATGCTCAAGGCAGTCGAAACCGGTGACGGCGGTTACCGCGTCGACCTCGACAGCGGCACCACCTACGCGTTCAGCGCGGTGCCCGGCGCGTTCGGCTGGCTGCGCGTGGACCCGGCTTCGATCACCCGTACCGCCACCAGCATGCTGGGCAATTCGATCGCCCAACCGGCCTGGGACGTACAGCAATTCCTCGTGGAGGCGGCCTCGACGATCGGCAGTGACCCGTCGACCATCGCCACGTACTTCACCGAACTGTCCGCCACCCTCGCCGTCGACGCCGCGCGCATCACGCACGGCGGCGAGACCGTGGCGGAGATGCGCGCACTGGGCCACACGGAGCTGGAGTGCCGCATGACCGGGCACAACCTCCTCGTCGCCAACAAGGGACGGATCGGCTTCTCGGCCACCGACGTTCGCCGGTACGCCCCCGAGTCGGCGCAGTCGCTGAAACTCCAGTGGGTGGCCGTCCACCGCGGCCTCGCCGAGTTCCGCGGCACCTCGGAGCTGTCCGAAGAGGACGTCCTGGCCGGCGAACTGGACGAAGAGACGCGGGCCCGCTTCACCGCGGTCCTGGAGGAGGCCGGGGTCGACCCGGTGGGCTATGTGTGGATGCCCGTGCACCCATGGCAGTGGGACCACGCCGTCCAGATCCTGCACGCCGCCGACGTGGCGCAGCGCCGCATCGTCCCGCTGGGCGAGAGCCCGGACGCGTACCTCCCGGGGCAGTCCATCCGTACGATGGCCAATGTCACGACCGCCGAGCGGTACGACGTCAAACTCCCGCTGAAGATCCTCAACACCCTCGTCTGGCGCGGCATACCGCCGCACTGCACCGTGGGCGCGCCCGTCGTCACCCAGTGGCTGCGCGGGCTGGTGGAGCGCGACGCGTTCCTGACCGACGAATGCCGGACCGTGTTCCTGGGCGAGGTCGCCTCGGTGACCGTGCGCCACCCCTATCTGACCGAGCTCGAAGGCACTCCGTACCAGCACCTGGAGACCCTGGGCTGCATCTGGCGCGACTCGGTGTCGGCGCGCAAGGACCCGGACGAGCGGGTCCGCACCTTCGCCTCGCTGCTGCACGTCGACAACGCCGGTGACGCGTTCGTCGCCGAGCTCGTCCGCGCGTCGGGTCTCGACCCGCAGGAGTGGCTGCGGCGCCTCTTCGACACGCTGCTCGTGCCGATCATGCACGTGCTGTACCGGTACGGAGTCACCTTCAACCCGCACGGGCAGAACACGCTGATCGGTTACGACGAGAACGACGTGCCGAGCCGCCTGTACCTGAAGGACTTCGTCGACGACGTGTGCGTGTCCTTCACCGACGTGCCCGAGCGCGGCCCGGAGCCGGACGGACACGACCACGTGCTGCCCCGCAAGCACCCCTCGATCATCCGCCAGCACGTCGTCGACCAGGTGTTCGTCGGCCACTTCCGCTACCTCGCGCCGCTCTGCGCCGACCAGCTGGGCGTACCGGAGAAGACGTTCTGGAATCTGGTCCGTCAGACCGTCCTCGACTTCCAGAAGCGGTTCCCCGAGCTGAGCGAGCGGTTCGCCGAGTACGACCTCCTCACCCCGGAGATCCCCCGGTACGGGCTGAACCGCGACCGGATCGTGGTCACCCGCTACACCGACCGCGCCCTGCGCCACGCGCTGTACCCGAACGGTACGCACCCCAACCCGCTCGCCGAAGGCTGAGGAGTACCGGCTGTGACATCGCTGACCGAAGCACGCCCTCTGCTGTCCGACTTCCCGGCGTCCCTGCTCGCCGGTTCCCGTGAGGGCCTCACCGAGGTCCTCGCCACCCTCACCGAGGCGATCGACGCCGCGTCGACCGCCCGCCGCCCCGCCGGGCCCATACCGGCCGGCGCCCCGGCCGAGGTGCTCGCCGCCGCCGCCGACGCCCTGGGGCCGGCCGAGCTCCCCGCCGAGGGTCTCGGCACCAAGGCCGCACTCCGGCGGCTGGCCACCGTCCTGATCGAGCACGGCATCGACCTGTCCCACCCCCGCGCCGCCGCCCATCTGCAACCGCCGTCGCTGGCCGTCGCGGTTGCCGCGGACACCCTCGCGAGCGCCGGGAACGCCTCGCTGGACACCTACGACTCCGGCCCCTCGGCCATCGCCGTGGAGCGCTGGCTCATCGGCGTACTGACCCGGCTGGCCGGACTGGGGGAGCGCGCCGACGGCGTCCTCACCCCCGGCGGCTCCCTGTCCAATCTGCTGGGCCTGCTGCTCGCCAGGGACGCCGCCGCCCTCCGGCGTGGCATCAACGCCCGCGAGCACGGCGTGGCCGCCCTGCCGGGACCGGTGGTGTTCTGCTCCGAACTCGCCCACTTCTCCACCCACCGGGCCTGCGCCGCCCTCGGACTCGGCGAAGCCGCCGTGCACCCCGTGCCGGTCGACGACCGCCGGCGCATGCGGCCCGAAGCACTGGCCGCCGCCCTGGACGCGCTCGGCCCGGACCGTACGCCGATCGCGGTGGTCGCCACCGCCGGCACCACCGACTTCGGCTCCATCGACCCGCTCCCGGAGATCGCCGAGATCGCCACGGGGCACGGCATGTGGATGCACGTCGACGCCGCCTACGGTTTCGGCGCGCTGTTCTCCGACCGGCTGGCCGGCCGCCTGGCCGGTCTGGAGCTCGCCGACTCGGTCACCCTCGACCTGCACAAGATCGGCTGGCAGCCCGCGGCCACCAGTGTGCTGCTGGTGTCCGACACCACCGCCTTCACGTCGCTCGATCGTGAAGTCGCCTACCTCAACCCGACCGACGACTCCGAGGCCGGATACGACGGTCTGCTCGGTCGCAGCCTGCAGACCACCCGCCGCCCCGACGCGGTGAAGGCCGCGGCCACGCTCATGACGTACGGCCGCACCGGCATGGGACGCATGGTCGACGCCTGTCACGACCTCGCCCGCCACGCCGAGCAGCGCGTCCTCGCCGAGCCCGAGCTGGAGCTGGTCGCGCCCGCCGAGCTGACCACGGTCGTGTTCCGCTACCGGGGGGCGGACCCGTCGGCCGCCGACGAACTCAACGGAGCCCTGCGCCGACGGCTGCTGGAATCCGGCAGCGCGCTCATCGGGCGTACGGAGGTCGAGGCCGCCGGACCCGGGTCGGCGAAGCAGGTGTGCCTGAAGTTCACGCTGCTCAACCCCACCGCCACCACCGACGACATCGACGGCCTCGTGGACACCGTCCTCGACGCCGGCCGCATCTGTGCACGACTCATCGAGGAGGACGCCGCATGAGCACCACCACCGCCGCGGCTTCCGGCCCGGCTCTCACCCCGGCCGATCCGCTGCATGTCCTCGACGCGCGGGGCGCCGCAGAACACGCCCACATCGAGGCGCTGCTGCGCTGCTGGCTGCGGGAGACCGGCACCCCGGTCGTGCCCGGACCGCTCCGAGTCGAGCTCCCCACTGCCGGGCTGTCACTCGTCACCGAGGTGACCCACCGCTCGCCCACCGACTGGCACCGCTTCGCCCCGGCCCGCCTGGAGGGCCCCGGAGGCCTGCTCGGCGCGGTCGCCGACCCGGTGACGGCCATCGCGCTGCTGTCCACCGAGGCGGCGGTACGAGGGGGCAGCCGCCCCGGGGGCGTCCCGGCCGGCGAGGTCGCCGACCTGGTGGAGCGCACCGCCGAGTCCGTACGCCGTGTCGCGACGTTCATCTCCGACCGCCGGGCCCACCCGCAGCCGCCGGCCGGGGTCGACGGCTTCCTCGAGGCCGAACAGGCTCTTCTGCTCGGCCATCTGCACCATCCCGCGCCCAAGAGCCGCGACGGCATCTCCGACCACGACACCGCCGCGTTCTCGCCCGAGCTGCGCGGATCCTTCCGGCTGCACTGGTTCTCCGCCGACGAGTCGGTCGTCTCGCACGACGCGGTCGAAGGAGCCCCCTCCCTGGCGGGCCGGGACACGGTGGCACTCCTTGCCGAGCTGGCCGAACGACGCTCGGACGACGGCCGGGTGCTGGTGCCCGCCCACCCCTGGCAGGCCCACGACCTGCTGCACCGGCCTCGTATCAAGGCCCTCATCGCCTCCGGCGCGCTGAAGCCGCTGGGCGAGCTGGGACCCGAGTGGTGGCCGACCTCCAGCGTGCGCACCCTGTACCGGCCGGACGCCGACGTGATGCTGAAGCTTTCCCTCGGCCTGCGGCTGACGAACTCCCGCCGCGAGTCCACCCGCACCGAGCTGCGCCGCGGCCTGGAGATCAACCGGCTCCTCGACGCCGGGTACGCCGACAGTACCTTCCGGTCCCACCCGGAGTTCGACATCACCCGCGACCCGGCCTGGCTCGCGGTGGACGAACCGGGGCGCCCGGAAGGCCCGGACGTGACCGGCCTCGACGTCGCCGTACGCGAAGTCCCTGACGGCATCGCCGGCCTGCGCTGTCTCGTGGGCCTGGTGGCACCGCGCCCCGGCCTCGGCCGCAGCGCACTCGGCACACTGGTCGCCGCACTCGGCTCCGGCGCCGCCGAGCAGTGGACGGCCGACTACACCGACAAGGTGCTCGTGCCGATGCTGCACCTGTACGCCGCCACCGGCATCGGCCTGGAGGCCCACCAGCAGAACACCCTCGTCCGGCTGGACGCGCAGGGCCGGGTCACCGGCAGCACGTTCCGCGACAACCAGGGCTACTACCTGGCCACCTCCCACCTGCCCGGTCTGCTGAAGCAGCTCCGCACCGACTCCTCCACGCTCGCCGTGGTCGACGACGCCCTCGTCGACGACCGGCTGTCGTACTACCTGCTGCGCAACCAGGCACTGTCGGTCATCGGCTGCCTCGCCGTCGACGGCCTGGCGGACGAGCGTGACCTGCTCGCCGTACTCGCCGACCGGCTGCGGGCGGCTCTGCCCGCGCTCGCCGAAGCCGGCCCCGACGGCGACCGGCTGGCCCGCCGCTGGCTGCGGGCCGACACCCTGCCGTGCAAGGGCAACCTGCTCACCCGGCTGCACGGCATCGACGAGGTCCTCGCACCGCTCGATGCCCAGTCCGTCTACCTCGACGCCCCCAACCCCCTCCGGGAGGCCGCAGCATGACGCCAGTGGACGAGGAGCCGGCCGCCACCGTTCCGGGCCCTCCGCTTCCCCTTCTCAGCGGCCCCTGGTCGGCCCGCGTCGCCAGGGCCGAGGGCGCTGACCTGGACCTGGTGCACGGCTGGATGCAGTCACCGCACATCGACGCCTTCTGGCACCAGGCATGGCCGCGCGAGCGCTGGCACGAGGAGATCGCCGAGCACCTCGCGGGCGATGAGATCCTGCCCGTCCTCATCGGGCTGGACGGCAAGCCGCTGGCGTACATCGAGGTGTACCGGGTGATACGCAACCGGCTCGCCGGGCACTACCCACAGCTGCCGCACGACCTGGGCGTCCACATCGCCATCGGGGAAGCGGGCCGCACCGGGAAGGGCCTGGGCCGGTCCGTGCTGCGCGCCCTGGCCGAGGGCCTGCTCGCCGCCGACCCCGTATGCACGCGCGTGGTCGCCGAACCGGATGTGAACAACGCCCCCTCGCTGAAGGCGTTCGCCGCCGCCGGATTCCGGTACGCCGGTGAGGCCGCCTTCCCCGACAAGACCTCCGCCCTGCTCGTCCGTCCGCGCCGAGAGGAGGACATGCCCTCATGACGATCACCACCGAACACGACGTGGTGGCCATCGGCTGCGGCCCCTTCAACCTGGGACTCGCCGCCCTTGCCTCGACGGTGGACGACCTCGACCTGGTCGTCCTGGAAGAACAGCCCGAGCTGACCTGGCACCGCGGCATGATGATCGGCGACGCCTCGATGCAGGTGAACTTCCTCGCCGACCTCGTCACCCTGGTCGCGCCCAGCCACCCCCTGTCGTTCCTGGCGTACCTGCACGACATGGACCGGCTCTACACGTTCACGGTGCGGGAGAACTTCTTCCCGTCCCGCCGCGAGTACGAGGACTATCTGCGCTGGGCGGCGGCGAAACTGCCCTCGGTCCACTTCTCGCACCGGGCCGAGGAGGTTCAGTGGGATGCCGCGGCCGAACGCTTCACCGTGCACGCCGTGCGCGGCGACGGCGCCCGTCTGCGGATGCGCGCCCGCAACCTCGTCGTGGGCATCGGCACCGCGCCGCACATCCCGGATTCCCTGGCGGGCCTGCCGCCCGAGAAGCTGCTGCACACCTCCGACTACCTGTACCGGGCGTCGGACGTGGCGGCCGCGGGGAAGGTCACGGTCGTCGGCTCCGGCCAGTCGGGCGCCGAGGTCACGGTGGACCTTCTCGGCCGTAACCTCGAGGGCGGCCCCGCGGTGAGCTGGCTGACCCGCACCTCGTCGTTCGCGCCGCTCGACTACACCAAGATGGTGCTGGAGATGACCACTCCGGCGTACATGCAGTACTTTCACTCCCTGCCGGAGGATGTACGCGACCGGCTGGTCGGCGAGCAGTGGCAGTTCTACAAGGGCATCTCCATCGACACTCTCGAAGAGGTCCACGAACTGCTCTACCGCCGCCAGCTCGAACACGGACTGGCCGACGTGGAACTGCGCTTCGGCATCGCGGCCGAATCGGCGGCCGTGGACTCGGCGGGGCAGGCGGTGCTGACCTGCCGGCACCGCGACACCGGCCAGCTCTTCTCACACACCACCGACCTGGTCGTGGCCGCGACCGGCTACCGCAATCGGACGCCCGCGTTCCTGACCCCGGTCGACGACCTGCTGCTGCGTGACGGCAGCGGCCGTCCTCGCATACGCGTCGACCACTCCATCGAGCTCGCCGAGGGGGTCGCCGGCCGGGTCTTCGTGTCCAACGCCGAAACCCACGCCTACGGCGTCTCCTCCCCCAACCTGGACATCGGCGCCGTCCGCAACGCCACGATCCTCAACGCGATCACCGGCCGCGAGGCGTACCGCCTGCCGAAGAAGAGCGCTTTCACCACCTTCGAGGCTCCCCGGCAAGTGTCCTAGACGGCACGCCGCGTCACGATCGGGCGGCTCGGTGCGCGAAAGCCCTGCGCACCGAGCCGCCCTTGAGCTGCCCACCGGGGCGTACACAGCCTGCCGCCCGGTGCAGTCGACTCCGCTGCACCTGACCGGGGAGAGTCCTGAGGAGAAGGCCGCGTTGATCCAGCAATCCGACGTGGGCCCGCAGCCGCATTGACCATGGGTGACCCCTGTGAATGGCACGCAGTGGCACAGGCGGTCAGAGCGTCGTCTCCACGCTGGGGCTCGGCATCCCCTGTGCGGATCCTCTCCGTCCCTTGCTTCGCCGTGGCACCGGCGAAGCATCGCTCCGAACCCGTTGCGCGTTCGTGCTGTCGAGTTCAGTCGAGCTCGCCGACGATACCGAGCACCAGCGCCAAGCGCCTCTTGGGAACCGAGCCGAACTTCCGGCGGACGTTCATGATGTAGTTGCGCGCGGTTCCGACTGTGATGCCCAGATCGTCGGCGATCTCCACCGCGGTGAACCCCTGGGCCGAGAGCATTGCGACGTCGCGCTCGCGGGGGGTGAGCCCGGCGTTCACTTGGTGGCGCTGGTTTTCGGGTACATGGACCAGGCCGCGGTGCAGGGAGCGGTCGCGGGCGAGTGTGGCCAGTGATCTGTCGGCTCCCGCCGAGGTGAGGAGTTCGGCGGCCCGGTCGCGGGCGTGGGCCCGTCCGGGCGGGGAGGGGGCGACCCTCGCGGCGGCGTGGTAGGCGCGGCCGGCGGTGATGGTCTCGCCCATGTCGGCGAAGGCGTCCGCGCCCTCGATGAGAGAGGACCAGCCTCGCTTGCCGGCGAGGTGTCCCTCGACAACCGAACGGACCGCGGCGGCGCGCGGATAGGGCGACCAGAACCGGGACATGGCGGCGACCTCGTCTCGCGCCGCGTCCGGTGCGATCTCGGTCAGCGCGAGCAGGGCGTCCTCCCAGCCGAAGTGGTGCTCGGCATCTCGTGCCTTCCGTAGGATCTGCGGCAGCCCGCGTGCCGGGCGCGGCTCGCGGCGGGCATGCCGTATGTACGCGACGGTTGCCGCCGCGCTCGCGCCGCACGGAGGCGAGGTCGCGTACACCATTTCGACGACCGCCCCGAGGTCGTCGTGCCGGAGGCGGCGGGCCGTCTCGAACGTCACCGCGGCGGCGACAGCGCTGCCGAGTTCGCGGATGCCCGGTGCGGCGCCTGTCATCGCGACCGCAGCCTGCTCCTGCGCGGCGTCCAGGCATCCCGTCCGGTGACGCACGAGCGCCTCGACCGCGGCGAACTTGTTGACCCAGGGCCCTCGGCCCACCACCCGGCCGCGAGCGACGGCCTCCAGGGCGGTCGGGTAGTCCCCGGAGTACGCACAGGTCAAAGCCCAGTTCAGGTAGTTCAGTGAGGCGATTTCGCCGGTGACCGCGTCGAGGTCGGCGGGCAGCAGCGAGGCGGCCTGGCGCCAGCGATGGGGCGCGCGCTTGCGTCCCTGATAGGTCTCGCCTGCGGCGAGCATGCCGGCGACAAGAGCGATGATCCACGGCTCGCCGGACCGCTTGGCCAGTGCCAGCGCTCGGCGGGCGAGCTCTCGCCGGTAGGAGGGGCTGAGGCCGGCGTCAGCGGGGAATGACATGCGGCTCAAGGCGAGGGCCTGTCCCCCGATGTCGCCCGCCGCGGTGAACTCGAAGAGGGCCCGGGAGCCGTACTCGGCCATCGCCTTTCCCCGCGCGGCCCGTGCCTGTGCGAGAAACACCGCGCCGCGTGCGCGGGGGGTGTCGCAAGCGGCGGCCAACTCGTCGAGGAGCACCCAGGGAGCGGGGCCGGGTGCTCCCCACCGGGTGAGCATGGAGGCCATCTCGGCGAGGGCGATCCGGTCGTCGTCGGCGAGCCCCGGCACTTCCACCAGGGCGTTGCGCACCGTTTCGAAACCGAGGTCGGCCCGGCCACGGAGCGCGGCCAACTCGGCGTTGGAAAGCCGTTCCTGGACGGCGGTGGACACGTCTTCTGCAAAGGACGCATGGGACAGACCCGGAAGAAGCGGGCGCGATCCGGACACATTGTCGTTCATGATTAAAGCAAGACTAGGTGCAGTTCTTGGATTGTCCAGGGAGCGGAACCGAGGCTTTCATTTCCATTGACGGACTGCGGTCATCGCATCGTCTCCAGCCGAGGACTGCCCATGAATGCATCCCGCAAGTTGGTCGTGTCCGCGCTCACCGCTGCGCTGATGGCGACACCGACGGTCGCCAACTCCGCGGCCGGTGACCAGCCGGCCGGGCCGGCGTTGGCCGTCGCCGGTGACGTCCCGCAGGAATCCACGGACGTACGGCGTGGCCTGCCGACCCTGCCGCCCACCGAAAAGCAGCTCGCGGCCGTGGCGGCGCTGCTGAAGTCCACGCCAGGAGACGTATCGGCGAAAGTCGCCTGGAACACCANNGAGCTGGCTCCAGGCGCACCGCGCGGCGTTCGGCCTGTCCGCCGCGGACGTCGAGGCGCTCGAGGTGCGGCGCAATCACGAACTGCCGGGCATCGGCGCCACCGTGGTGAGCTTCACGCAGACCTTCGACGGCGTTGAGGCCGTGCACGGCGGCGTACTGACGGTAACCGTGGCCAAGGACGGCCGGGTGCTGTCCTACGCCGGTGACCCGGTACGGAGCGGCGGCCTGCTCGCCGGGTTCGACAAGTCCCCGGCCGACGCACTCGCCGCCGTCGTGTCGTCGCTGTCCCCTTCGTCCGACTACGTCCCTCTGCCGACGGGGAAGTCTCAGGCCGGCTACCAGGTCTTCGGAGCCGGGCCGTTCGCACAGGTGCAGCGCGTCCGCAAGGTCGCGTTCCCGACGGCCGGCGGCGCCCGCCCGGCGTACAGCGTGCTGTTCGTCAAGAGTCTCGACGAGGCGTGGGGTGTGGTCGTCGACGCGGCGACCGGGGACACGCTGGCCAGGCAGTCGCTGGTGCAGCACGAAGGCCCGCTGGAGCCCGAGGGCACGGTCTACGAGAACTTCCCGGGCGCTCCGCGCGGCGGCGGGCCCGTCATCAAGAGCTTCGGCCCGAATCCGTCGTCGCCGGGCGGCTGGGTCGACCCGACCGGAGTCGCGGGACTGCCCGGACCCACCACGCTCGGCAACAACGCCAACACCTTCGCGCAGTACACGGCACCCCTGGCACCGACCGACGAGCACAACCGGCCCATCAGCCCGACCGCGCAGTTCAACTATGCGTACGGCGCCAACTGGGCGCGTACCAAGGGCCAGACGCTGCCGCCGTCGTACGTGCTGGACCGCGACCCGGCGGTGACCAACCTCTTCTACCACCACAACCGGATTCACGACGAGTTCTACCGGTTCGGCTTCACCGAGACCGCGGGCAACTTCCAGGTCAACAACTTCGGCAAGGGCGGCAAGGGCGGTGACCCCATCAGCGGTCTCGCGCACTCCGGTGCCACGACCGGTGGCGCGCCGACCTACCTCGGCCGGGACAACGCCAACATGCTGACCCTGCCCGACGGCATCCCGTCCTTCTCCAGCATGTACCTGTGGGAGCCGATCAACGACGCGTTCGAGGGCCCGTACGCCGACGGAAACTTCGACCAGACCGTGATCCAGCACGAGTACAGCCACGGTCTGTCCAACCGGTACGTCGGCGGCGGCGGGCTCGGCGCGCTCGGCGGTGAGCAGTCCGGCGCGATGGGCGAGGGCTGGGGTGACTGGTACGCCATCAACCACTTGGGCCGCGAGGGGCTCTACGACAAGGCCGTGGTCGGCGAGTACGCCGTGGGGAACGCCGATCGGGGCATCCGCAACTGGGCGTTCGACAGGAGCCCGCTGACGTACGGCGACTACGGCTACGACATAACGGGCCCCGAGGTCCACGCGGACGGCGAGATCTGGACGGCCATGCTCTGGGATCTGCGCCGTGCCCTGGTCGACCGGTACGGCAACAAGGCGGGCAGCGACATCGCCGAGCACCTCGTGACCGACGCCATGCCGCTGTCCCCGCCGTCGCCGTCGTTCCTCGACATGCGCGACGCCATCCTCGACGCGGACACCCTCCGGTTCCACGGCGACAACACCGACGCGATCTGGACCGTGTTCGCCCGCCGCGGCGCGGGCCGGTCGGCGGCGACGGCAGGGCCCGACGACACGGACCCGAAGCCCGGCTTCGACCATGCGGCCCCGACGCGCAACGGCATGCTCGCGGTCAAGCTGGTGAACGCCTCCACCGGCGAGCCCATCGAAGACGCCCGGGTGATCATCGGTGAGTTCGAGGCCCGGGTGACACCGCTCGGCACGTCGGGCTCGGGCGGTGTCGTCTCGGCGCCGATGGTCGACGGCACCTACACGATGACCGTGCAGGCGCGCGGCTTCGGCATCCAGAAGTTCCGGGATCTCCAGGTGAAGTCGGGCAAGACGACCGCGCGGACCCTCAAGCTGGCGCCGAACCTCGCCTCGAAACAGAACGGCGCGAGCGTCGTGAAGACGTCCAGCCAGGACGACGGCTCTCCCGCGAGCTTCCTGATCGACGACACCGAGGCGACCGCGTGGAAGACCAAGGACCAGGGCAAGCCGTACAACTCCGGCGCGCACCAGGTCGCCGAGGTGAAGCTGGCCGAGGAGGCGCAGGTCTCCCGCATCGCGGTCAGCACGCTCAAGCCGACGACTGCCGGACGGTTCAACGTCACGAAGGACTTCACGGTCCAGACGTCGACCGACGGTGTGCTGTGGAAGACGGTCAAGGCGGGCACGTTCGGTGCCCCGGCTCCGCGGCCCACGGCGCCGGACATGCTTATGCAGACCCTGAAGCTGGACACACCGGTCACCGCGAGCCACGTCCGGGTCTTCGTCGACTCCATCCAGGGCGAGACGAAGACGTACGCCGTGCTGTCCGAACTGCAGGTGTTCGGCGACGCCTCCGGTGTCGAGCCGCTGCCGTTCACACCGGACGAGCCGGTCAGCGAGTCGGGAACGATCCAGGTCGGTGAGCCGCAGGGACTGTGGTACCTCCCGGGCACCGAGCCCTACCGTCCCGGCGTGACCGTGGCCTCGTGGCAGGCCGCCTGCGGCACACCGCCGGCCGCTCAGGGTGCCGACGCGTGGATCACGAAACTGCCGGCCGGCTGGGGCGACGGACTGCACGTCGCGTCGTACACCGAGCCGGAGAGCCAACTCGGCGAGATGCAGATGTTTTTCTACGACTCGGAGTGCAAGCCGATCACCGGCGACTTCGCGACTCCGGGCCAGAAGGTCGTGATCGCGCCGGGCGCGGCCTACGTCGGGCTGCTGTACCTGTACGGCGCCGACTACAAGTTCACCCTCACCGCTCGGCAGGCCGGCTGAGCCTCGGTGCCCCGGCTTTCATCCCAGGAGAGGAACTCATGTACCGCACCCGAATATTCGCTGTGGCCACGTCGCTCGTCGGCGCCGCCTCCCTGTTGAGCACATCGGCCGGCCTCGCGCATGCCGGCACCACCGACCCGCTGCGAGGCGATCAATGGGGCCTGGACCAGGTCCACGCCGAACAGGCGTGGGCCACCAGCACCGGCACGGGTGCCACCGTGGCAGTCGTGGACACAGGGGTGGACCTGACCCACCCTGATCTCAAGGGCAACCTGGTGGCCGGCGCCACGTTCACCGGCTGCGGCAAGCAGGCCCAGCCGTGTGGGAACGGCGACTTCCGCGGCCCCGACGGGCAGAACAACGGCGACGAGCACGGCACCCATGTCGCAGGTATCGTGGCCGCCGTCGCGAACAACGGCACCGGCGTCGCCGGTGTCGCGCCGAACGCCGAGATCATGCCGATCAAGGTTCTCGAGAACGGCAGCGGCACCTTCGAGGACATCGCCGTCGGCATCCGGTGGGCGGTGGACCATGGTGCCGATGTGATCAACATGAGCCTCGGCGGGCTGGCGGGAACCCAGGTCCTCACGATCACCGGCTTGGAGACGTCGGTGACCGACGCGATCGCGTACGCCAACGCGAAGGGCACAGCGGTCGTCGTCGCTGCCGGGAACTCGGCCACCCCGATCTGCAGCACCCCGGCGTGGGAGCCCGGCGCCATCTGTGTGGCTTCCACCGACCGCAACGAGCTGAAGAGCTGGTTCTCCGAACTGCCGAACAAGCCCGACCTGAAGGCCGTCGCCGCTCCCGGCGGCGCAGGACTGATCTCCTGCAAGGACGACATCGTGTCCACTGTGCCGGTCGGCACCGGGTCCGCGTCCTGCGGCCAGAAGGACTACGACTATTACGCCGGCACGTCCATGGCCACGCCGCACGTGGCGGGTGTCGCCGCCCTGCTCTTCGCGCAGGGCCGGACTCTGGCCAACGTCGAGGACGCGCTGCTCGACACGGCCCGCCAGCCGGGCACCGGACTGACGGGGGTCTACTCGCCGGTCTACGGCTGGGGCATCGCGGATGCCGCCGCCGCCGGCCAGTACGCCGGGGCGGCCGCCGGCAAGGGCCGTAAGGGCAGCAGAGAAGGGCGCTGAACCGATCGTTCGCCACCGATGGACGTGGGTCGGCCACCTGGGTGTACCGGGTGGCCGACCCTGTCCAACACAACCAGCTCGGGCACGAAGGCTCACTGGAGTAGCAAGCCCGTTTCGCGAATGGCGCCGTGTTCCTCGGCCAGGGTCCGTGGCCCTAAGCTCGTCGAGCTCACCAACTCGGCGACAAAGGACGGAATATGGGCTTTCAGCGTGTCGGTACAGGAGCGCACACCGTGCTGGTCCTGCACGGTTGGTTCGGCTCGTCGCGGTCGTGGCAGGCCCTGCTGCCGCACCTTGACCAGGCGGCGTACAGCTATGTGTTCCTGGACTACCGCGGCTACGGGGGGCGTCGCGGCGAGACGGGGCGGTACTCGGTCGCCGAGGCGGCGGCCGACGTGCTGACGGCGGCCGACGAGCTGGGGTCGGAGCGGTTTTCGCTGCTCGGGCACTCGATGGGCGGATCCGTCATGCAACGGGTGTACGCCGACGCGCCCGAGCGGGTGCGGGCACTCGTCGGTGTGTCGCCAGTGCCCGCCAGCGGTGTGCCGTTCGACGAGCAGAGCTGGCAGCTGTTCTCCAGCGCCGCCGACAGTCCCGAAAGCCGCCGCGCGATCATCGACTTCACCACCGGAAACCGGCTCACCGGCACCTGGCTGGACGCCATGGTGCGGCATTCGATGGACAACTCGGACCGCGACGCGTTCGCCGCCTATCTGCCTGCCTGGGCCCGCACCGACTTCCACACCGAGATCCAGGGCGCCGATGTGCCGGTCCAGGTGATCGCCGGACGGCACGACCCGGCGCTGGGTGCCGACACCATGCAGGCGACGTTCGGAGCCTGGTATCCGAACCTGGAACTCGAGATCTTCCCCGACGCCGGGCAGTACGCGATGGACGAGTCCCCGGTGGCTCTCACCAGCAGCGTCGAGCGCTTCCTCGAGAGGCACTGATGGCCGTCCCCACAGGGACCCCGGACGTGTTCGACCCCCGCGTGTTCGCGCGCGGCATCCCGCACGACAGCTTCCGCCGGCTGCGTGACGACGCGCCGGTCTGCCGGCAGGACGAGCACGAAGTGCTCGGCTGGCCCGCCGGACCCGGCTACTGGGCCGTCACCCGCTACCAGGACGTCCGCGAGGTGCTGCGCGACCCCGCCGGGTACTCGTCCTGGCTCGGCGCCACCCAGATCCGCGACCCCGACCCCGGCGACCTCGACTTCATCCGGCGCATGATCCTCAACATGGACCCGCCCGAGCACAGCCGGATCCGCCGCCTGGCCGCCGCCGTCTTCACCCGGCGGCGCCTGGAACGCTTCACCGCACAGATCACCGCACGCGCCACCGCCCTGCTGGACGCCATTGCCGAGCGCGGCAGCTGCGACCTGCCTGTCGAGGTCACGGACGACTTCCCCCTGGCCAACCTCGCCGAGCTGCTCGGCGTCCCCGCGGCCGACCGCGGCCTGCTGCTGAAGTGGACCAACCGGGTCATCGGCTACCAGGACCCCGAGCACGCCGAGGTCGTGCGCGGCGCCGACGGACGGCCCCTCAACCCGCGCTCACCCGCGATGCTGCGCGACATGTTCGACTACGCGCACGAACTCGCCCGGCACAAGCGCAGCCACCCCGCCGACGACCTGATGACCGCGCTGGCCACCGCCACCCTCGATGACGGGCGCCCCCTGACCGAGGAAGAGCTGGCGATGTTCTTCTTCCTCGTCGTGATCGCCGGCAACGACACCGTGCGCAGCGCCCTGCCCGGTGGTGTCCTGGCCCTCCTGGAACATCCCGATGCCTACCGGCGGCTGCGCGCCGACCCCGGCCTCGTGCCCACCGCCGTCGAGGAGATGCTGCGCTGGCACCCGCCGGTGCTCAGCTTCCGCCGCACCGCCACCCGGGACACCGAACTCGCCGGGCAGCGGATCAACGAGGGGGACAAGGTCGTCGTCTACCACGCCTCCGCCCACTTCGACGAGCGCGCCTTCCCCGATCCGTACCGCTTCGACATCACCCGCACGCCCAACGACCACCTGGCCTTCGGTCAGGGCCCTCACATGTGCCTCGGCGCGCACTTCGGCCGTCTGCAGATGCGGATCTTCTTCAACCAGTTGCTCACCCGCCTGCCGGAGCTGGAACTCGACGGGCCGCCGGTCCGCCTGAGCTCCAACTTCATCAACGGCATCACGCATCTGCCGGTGCGCTGGGCTCCACCGCACCGCTGACCGGGGGAGGAAGCGCGGCGTCACCGGATGCCGGGCGGCACGAGACCGATCGTAAGGGCTCGATGGCATGGGAATGGCGGTGGTCCAGTGTGGCGACGCTGGACGTCTTGAGCCGTTCCGCGAGCGCAAGCACCGGAGCGTCGGCGATACCGTGGTCGACCCCCGCGTCGCCAGGTCCCGTTCTCGGCTCGGCGCTTCGGCAGTGGACGGATCAGTCGCTCCACGTGACCCGGGTGATGACGATGAGGCGCATCCGTTCCAGCGCGAGGAAGTGGAAGAAGCCGCGGCCGCCGAAGATGTCCAAGGTGCGCAGCCCGCCGCCGTGGAGCTTTCCGCGGCCCACCTGGCCGGCGTCGGTGCCGAGCACCACGAGTTGTTCGGCAAGTCGGCTGACCTCGGTGACGACATCGGCGGGGAGTCCTCCGACGACGTGCTCCGCGTCCGGACCGTACTCCCACGTCCAAGCGTCGCTCATTCGCACGCCTCGCGGCGCGCGGTGTCCGTGATCTGCCGGATCTCGGCGAGCACCGGACGCACGGCGTCCCGGTTGGTCGCGGTTTCGGCAGCGTGCTCCAACTCTCGGAGGCGGGCGGCTCTGGCGGGGTAGCGCTGTACCGCGACGAACTCCCCCCACCACGAGAGGAAGCTACGGAGGGGGGCGATCGTGCTCTGCGCGGCAGCCTGCTCCACGGCCTGGTCCAGATGTTCCACGAAACCGGGCAGATGGGCAGGGGCGATCTGCGCGACAGCCGTCCGTAGCGCGGTCGGCGTGAGTGCCGGCATGGGGATCAGTGGGCCGTCGGACGCGGAGGTGTGCTGCTCGGACATCAGTTGTCTCCTGAGAGGTGGTGTTCCACCGCCGGGGCTGCTGCCAGGGTGACTCAGGTGAGCCTAGCGCCGCAGCTCTGTCCGCCACGCAGCGTTGGCCCACCCGTTCCAGGCGACGCACGTCCCATCAGCCGCAGTCATTGGAGCGGAGGGGCGGGGCTGTCGCGGGTGTATCGGGTGGCTCGACAACGAAAAAGCCCCCGGCCGATGGCCTGGGGCTTTTGTGTGGAGCGTGTGACGGGAATCGAACCCGCGCTCTGAGCTTGGGAATCACCGACTTCTACCGTCCACAACAGCGCTGACCTGCCACAACTAGGTACGGACGCTGCCTGGTTCCTCGCTTCGGTTGTTGCTGTTGTCCGTCACTCACCGCTTGGACTGGTGCGCGTCTGGTGCGCGGGCCCTCGTAGGCTGCCTGCTTGCCGCGCGGAGCCCGCGAAAAGGGTGTTCCGCATGACAGCGCATCGCTCTTGGTTGAGGAGCCCATTTGCAGCGCAACGCCTGGCATAGCTGGACTGCAACCGTGCACGTGGCGCGAAGTGGGCATCCAGAGGAGCGTCGACCGGTACCGAGGCATGGGCCTAGCACTGAGGACTCCTGCCGCCACACGCGGCTACAGCCAGGTGGAGACACCAAAGCGGGTAAGGAGGTAGTCTGTAAGGGATCCGCGGGGTAACTACCCACCGGAGGGGTTGGTTCAGCGACGGTTGATCCAACCCAGCTTCGCAAGGTGCTGGCGGTGATTAAGTGGCGCGACTATAGCAGTCGAGCCCCGAAGTATTCTTCGGTTGCGGTCCACTGGTACCACCGCTTAGGAGCCTTGCTAAGTGTGAGCGCTCGACAAATGAAGATCTTATCAAATGCCTCGCCATTCAATATGGCGAGGCATTTTGTTTGCCCGTCACACTCCCCACGAGAGATGTCTACCTAAGGCCAAACGCGCCTGCTTCGGTTCTTGCCGCTCCCTTGCCCTGGCCTCACGTATCCGTCGGGGTAGATGTTGCAGTAGGAGCTGCTTCCCGGAAGCTTCCAAACTTCATGAGTAGTTGTGATGCGCTCGTCCCCATTGCGCCGTGTTACGTCCCAGTGGTAGCCCTTGGGGATTTCGATGTTGCACACCTTAAGGGTATCGCCTCCATGCATTGCCTTCGCCTTAGTCCATTCGCGTCGTCGTCGGTCAAGTCGAGTGGATCCTCCGCCGAACCTTGACCGGAACTCTCGCATATCCGCTTCCCCCTCTAGGTGCTCCCAATCGTGCTGGGTGTCAAAGACGTGTAGCGGCAGGATTCGAGGGTCGTACACATCGGTTGCAGGATGAAGAGCGGTTAAGGTACTCAGTTTCTCCATGAACCGTTCAGATTCGGCAGGAGATCGAAACATGCGGAAGCGCGCCTTGTACCTCACGAACCCTTCCAGGGTGATCAATTGCTTTCTTCTGACGGGGTTGCTGCTTGGGTCTCGCCGAATAAAACATCCAGAGCTTGATATGACGACTACTGGAACGCGATGAATCTGCATGTAGAGATTGCGCGCGTCTTCTGGCTTAATTAGATCGAATGCGCGACCCGCGTTATCTCCACCGGCGACTCTCACTGTCTCTGTTCGGCGTACGTGAAATGTGGCCCCTTCCCCTTCGCACTTCCTTTGTATGGCCCGTCGGATCTGGATTTGATCGGTGCTCTCGCGAGGAGGCGTGAAGAACCACACTTCGGGCGCCTCGGAGTGCTGCTCACGCGTAGGCCCGCTCACACCTCCCCCTGCCTGCCGTAACCTGCGCGGAGGCCGGACTGTCCTCCCCCGAAGGCACGCAAAACAGCAGCGGGGGGGAGGGCCATGCTTCTGAGTTCCGCTTCTGTCATAGTGCGCACGCAGCGCAAGATGAGCTCCCGAAGCTGCGCGACGGCTACGGGAGCTGTTTCGCGGCCGGGCAAGCGTCGTTGGACCATATTGTCAGGAAGAGGCAGCGAGTGCTCCTCAAACCAGCCTGCCAGACGATCAGCGACTCGCCTATTAAGGTCGTCGTTCCATAGACCCCTTGTCTGAAGCGGCAATTCTGTTGTGGGCAAGGCTTGGCGAGCCCAAATCTCAAGCTGCTCGATATCCTGATCGTTGAGTGGCACAAGTTGCGACAGACTCTCGCGAAATTCGCGCCGCCAAGTGTCCATTTTTTCCCGAGGAATAGTCGGGAGTTTTGGAAACCTGCCCTGCATTTCGGCGAATTCTTGATTTATTGGAACAGCTTGCACTCCGTCCCAATAATAACTATTGCCAGACCGGTAATCGATGATGGCGCGCCAGAGGTCCGCTCGAATTTTCCCGCGAGTGGCGGGGGTCTCTTGCCCCTTGATTAGCGTGGTTTTTATCAGGACGACTTTGGGTGGACTGGTGGACTTATCCAAAGCGATCAAATCAGGGAAGCTCGTGACGAATTCGGAAATATTTCGAACGCCGTAGTCGCTTTCTTTGAATGCTCGTTCCGTGAGGTCCAGTAGTCTATTTTTCAGGACAGCTGTAGTCATCTCCGTCCAGTCGGCCCGGCCGCTCATCCGTGCGATTTCGAAAGCTTTTGTGATTAGCTGCCGACCATCCCTGGCCGAGATCGGCGGTTCGCTAGGTTCCGGCTCTTCCTGGTTCATGCCCAAGATTGTGGCGCATCCAAGTCCGAAAATCAGCTGCTTGATCGACCTGCCGCGTCGGGCGTGGGCGTGCGTTCTCGTGCTTTCAGGGGGTCCCGACAGCATCCGCCACGGTCGGAGGAGCGGGTTTGGGCGGTGGCCTGCCCGGTCTGGGGTCGAGCATGATCAGGGGGCCGTACGCTGGCCAGCTACTCGGGCAGGCTTCAGAGGCTGTTGTCTTTCCGTA
>DOWQ01000263.1:0-474 GCA_003519485.1 Streptomyces sp.
ATGGACGTGTCGTGCCACAGCTTCCTGCGCATGGCGAAGCTGGCCGAGCCGCTAATGGCGGACGGCGGCTGCTTGCTGTGCGTCACCTTCTATGGTTCCGACCGGGTGGTGGCGCATTACAACCTGATGGGTCCGGTCAAGGCGGCGCTGGAAAGCGCGACTCGCTATGTCGCGGCCGAACTGGGGCCGAAGGGCATCCGCGCCCACGCCATCTCCCCGGGGCCGATCGCGACGCGGGCGGCGAGCGGCATCTCTCGCTTCGACGAACTGCTCGACCGTGCGGCGGCGAGCGTGCCGGACGGGCAGACGGTCGAGGTGGCCGACGTCGGGGTGCTCGCGGCGTTCCTGGTTAGCGACGCGGCGCGGCGGATCACCGGCACCGTCATTCCGGTCGATGGCGGGCAACATCTGGTCTGAACGCACGATAGGCTCAGCCCGAACGCGGGGGTGCGGATCAAACGCTCCGGCGGCCTA
>DOWQ01000263.1:500-3486 GCA_003519485.1 Streptomyces sp.
GACGCAGGCGAAACCTGCGGCTGTGCTTCGGGATCGCCGACGCCTGGCAGAAAAATTGCTGCAAGCTGATGGAGATCGTCAGGCGCGGCACGTCGGAAGTGGCGGAGGAAGCGCGGCTGGCCCTCACACTGGCGGCGGCCGATGGGACGCGATCCCCGGCGGCCGAATCGATCGACGGGCATCTGCACGATTTTGTCGCCGAACTGGAAGCGTTCCGGATGGCGACCGAAATGCAGATCGGCGACGCCGTTGGCGAATGGCGCGAGCGATCGATCGATCGCGGCGCTGGGGATCGAGCCGGGTCATCCGCTGCCTTGGCCGATCTGGTCCTTTGCCGATCCCGCNNCCGGCAGCTTCAGCAGTATTGGGTGACCGCCGGGGTTCGACTCACGCGGGGGCTGCGGCGCTTCCGGATTTCGGCCAAGCGGCGGCGATAGGCATTCAGCAGCTTTTCGTGGCACAGGCGCGCTTCGATGCATTGCGCATCGCACTGCATCGCCCGGTGGAAACGGATGCGTTTCAGATAATAGCTCGCGTCGTTCCGGCTCATGTCTATCGCCTTTCGAAGCCAGATTGGGCAGCGATGCGGTCGAAGACACTACGTAATTGTCCGGACCCCTAGTAGCATCCCCTATACGGCGGCCCGGCATCCNNAGACCGAAGTCGCCGCCCGCCTCGAAACCCACGGGCCCAACGCGCTGCCGGTCGCCGAGGGCGTGCATCCCGTCCTGCGCTTCCTGGCCCACTTCAACAGCGCGCTGATCTATTTCCTGCTTGCTGCTGCTGCGGCGGCGGCGGTGCCGGCGACCAGCCGGCGCCTGCTGGGCCCGGGCGGCTGAGGCTGAGGTCGAGGCATAACAGGAACCTTCTTCCGTGTGGGGTACGGGAAAACGGGATCGTGCGGACGTACGGCCGTTGGGGTCGTACGGCGTACCGGTGCGCGTCGTGCGGTCGTGCGGAAGTGCCCTGCCCCTGTGCGGTTCCGGGGCCCCGGCCCGCGGGGGTGGAAAGCCGGGGCCCCGGAAGTCGTGTGCGCCGTTGACGGCGCCGGATGGAGCTCGACGGCGCGTGTCAGCCCTTGACGGCGCCGGTGAGCATGCCCTTGGTGAAGTGCTTCTGGACGAACGGGTAGGCGACCACGACCGGGACCAGCGCGAGGACCATCACGGCCATCTGCACGGCCAGGCCCGGCACCTGCTGCGTGGAGATCATCTGCGCCATGCCCTGCGGCGCCTGCTGCTTGATGACGAGCTGCCGGAGGATCATCTGCAGGGGCCATTTCTCGGCGTCGGTCAGGTAGATCATCGCGTTGAACCACTGGCTCCAGTAACCGACCGCGTAGAAGAGCGAGATCACCGCGATCACGGCCTTCGACAGCGGCATCACGATCCGCAGCAGGATCCGCCACTCCCCCGCCCCGTCGATCCTGGCGCTGTCGATCAGCTCCGGGGAGGTGTTCATGAAGAACGCGCGCAGCACCAGGATGTTGAAGACCGAGATCGCGCTCGGCAGGATCATCGACCAGTAGCTGTTCTGCAGCCCGACGCCGGTGACCAGCAGATACGTGGGGATCAGCCCGGCGCTGAAGAACATGGTGACCAGCAGGATCATCAGCACCGGCCGGTGCAGGAAGGAGTCCGGCCGGGACAGCCCGTAGGCGCAGAGCACGGACACGGCCATGCTGATCACCGTGCCGACGAGGGTCAGCAGCAGGCTGACGACCGCCGCGCGCGTCACCGTCCCGCCGCTGAGCAGCTCCTCGTACGCCCGGAAGGTGATGGTCTCCGGGACGATGACGAGGCCGCCCGCCTCGGTGATCGTCCGCCGGTCGGAGAGGCTGGTGACGATCACGACCCACAGCGGGCCGAGGATCGCCAGGCACACCACGAGCAGCGTGACCCCCTTGGCCGCCTGCCCGGCCGGCCCCGGTGCCTCCTCCCAGACCGGCCGTCCGTCGCTCCGGCCGGGCCGCGGCTCCTGCGGCCGGCCGCCGCCGTCCCCCGGCGCCTCCCCGGCATCGGCCCTGCGCAGCGTCGGCGCGGTCATCGCTTGTACACCCCCTGCTCGCCCAGGAGATGGGCAACCTTGTTGGCCAGCAGCACCAGAACGAGACTGAACACGCCCTTGACCAGCCCTCCCGCGGCGGCCACGCCGTAGTCGCCGCCGGCGAGGCCCACCCACCACACATAGGTGTCGAAGACCTCGGAGGCGCCCGGTCCCACCGCGTCGCGCTGCAGCAGGATCTGTTCGAAGCCGACGGTGAGCGAGTCCCCGACGCGCAACACCAGCAGCAGTGCGATGACCGGGCGCAGCGCGGGCAGCGTGATGTGCCACATCCGCCGCAGCCGGCCGGCGCCGTCGGCCGCCGCGGCCTCGTAGAGCTCCGGGTTGACGGAGGAGAGCGCGGCGAGGAAGACGATGACGCCCCAGCCCGCGTCCTTCCACACCAGCTGGGCGGTGACGAGGAACTTGAAGACGGCGGGGTCGGTCATCAGGTCGAAGCCCTCGTGGCCGCGGGCGCGGAGCAGCTGGGAGATCAGGCCGGCGCCGCCCAGCATCTGCTGGAAGACGGTGATGACCAGCACCCAGGAGAAGAAGTGCGGGAGGTACAGCACGCTCTGCACCACGGCCCGGATCCGGTCGCTCAGCAGGCTGTTGAGCAGCAGCGCCAGGGCGACCGGCACCGGGAAGAACAGTGTCAGCTGGAGCGAGGTGATGCTGAGGGTGTTGACCGCGGCGTCCCAGAAGCGGCTGTCGTGGAAGAGCAGGGTGAAGTTCTCGAGGCCGGTCCAGGGGCTGGCCCACAGCCCGGAGACGTACGGGTCGTAGCTCTTGAAGGCGACCGTCGTCCAGATCAGCGGGACGTAGACGAACAGCGCGAGCAGGCCGACCGCGGGCAGCACCATCAGCAGCAGCGACCGGTCGCGGCGCAGCCCCCGCCGCCACCGCCCGTCGCGGCGGGGCGGGCTTGACGCGTGGGGCGCAC
>DOWQ01000643.1 GCA_003519485.1 Streptomyces sp.
CGGAGCGCTGCCGGTGGGCTGCGGGCGGGCTGCCGGGCCGGTGCCGCGCTTCGGTCAGCTGTTCCCGGTGGGCGCGCCGGACGCGCGCCGGCAGCCGGACTGCTCGCTCATCGCCTTGCCGATCTCACCCGACTGCAGCTTCTTGATCGCCTTGTCGCCGATCTTGTTGACCTTGTCGAGGTCCTCGGCGACACCTTTGAGGCCCTCGGCGAACTCGCCCTGGTCCTTGGTCTTGAGCTTGTCGACCGCCGCCTTGAGGTCCCCGTACGCCTTGGAGGTCTGGTCGAGCTCCGCGACCGCCTGCTTCTGGGTCTTCGCGCCGCCCTCGACGGGCGGGGCGCCCGCCTTCTCCACCGAGGCGGACATGGCGGCGTAGGCGTCGGAGATCTGCTGGAAGGCGGCCGAGTCGGCCTTCTTGATCTCTTCGGGCTTGCCGTCCGCCGCCGTGGAGGTGATGGACTCATTGGCCTTTGTGATCTTCGACAGCTGGGGCTGAACCTGGTCGCACACCTTCTTGGCGTAGTCGGCGATCTGCTTGTCGCTGTCGTCGCCGCAGCCTGTCAGTGCCAGTACGAGTGCCGCGCCGCCGGACAGCGCGGTCACGAGCTTCTTGTTCACCGGATCGGCCCCTTCCTTGGTTCTCGGCCCCGGAACTTACACGTCCAAAGGGTTGGAGCCATGAGCCCGGCAGCAGCCGGTGGTGATTTACGGCCTTTTGCACCAACCGATCAGCGTCGCCGCGGGCTGCCTGGCGGAGCGGAACGCACGGACGGGCGGCGCGCCGAAGCACGCCGCCCGTATGGCGCCTGACCTGGCGTAAGCCGCCGGATCAGGGGGAGCCGGTCAGGAAACCACCGCCGGGTCGGAAGCCGGGTCGGCCGGCTTCACCACCTGTTCGGCGTTGCCTTCGTCACCAACCGCGATCCCGCGCCGCTTCGACACGTAGACCGCGCCGGTGATGATCAGGATGGCGAGTATGGCCACCACCGCCCGGACGCCGGCGCTGGCGTCCTCCCCGTAGCTGAACTGCACCACGGCGGGGGCGATCAGCAGGGCGACCAGGTTCATGACCTTCAGCAGCGGGTTGATGGCCGGGCCCGCCGTGTCCTTGAACGGGTCACCGACCGTGTCGCCGATGACGGTCGCGGCGTGCGCCTCGCTTCCCTTGCCGCCGTAGTGGCCGTCCTCCACCAGCTTCTTGGCGTTGTCCCAGGCGCCGCCGGAGTTGGCGAGGAAGACGGCCATCAGGGTGCCGGTGCCGATCGCGCCGGCGAGGAAGGAGCCGAGGGCCCCGACGCCGAGCGAGAAGCCGACGACGATCGGGGAGAGCACGGCGAGCAGGCCCGGCGTGGCCAGCTCGCGCAGCGCGTCCCTGGTGCAGATGTCGACGACGCGCCCGTACTCCGGCTGCTCGGTGTAGTCCATGATTCCGGGCCGCTCGCGGAACTGGCGCCGGACCTCGTAGACCACCGCGCCCGCCGAGCGCGACACCGCGTTGATCGCCAGCCCCGAGAAGAGGAACACGACCGCGGCGCCCAGGACGAGCCCGACCAGGTTGTTCGGCTGGGAGATGTCCAGACTGAGATTCATCTCTCCGGCACTGGCGTTGACCTCCGAGACCGCTGTGGCGATCGCGTCACGGTACGAGCCGAACAGCGCGGCCGCGGCGAGCACTGCCGTGGCGATGGCGATGCCCTTGGTGATTGCCTTGGTCGTGTTGCCGACCGCGTCCAGGTCGGTGAGGACCTGGGCGCCCGCGCCCTGAACGTCGCCGGACATCTCGGCGATGCCCTGCGCGTTGTCGGCGACGGGGCCGAAGGTGTCCATCGCGACGATGACGCCGACCGTGGTGAGCAGGCCGGTACCGGCCAGCGCGACCGCGAACAGGGCCAGCATGATCGACGTGCCGCCGAGCAGGAAGGCGCCGTAGACGCCGAGCCCGATCAGCAGCGCCGTGTAGACCGCGGATTCCAGACCGAGCGAGATGCCGGCCAGCACGACCGTCGCGGGGCCGGTGAGCGAGCTCTTGCCGATGTCCTGCACGGGACGCCGGCTGGTCTCGGTGAAGTAGCCGGTGAGCTGCTGGATGAGCGCGGCGAGCAGGATGCCGATGGCGACGGCGACGAGCGCGAGGACCCGGGGGTCACCCTCGTGCCCGACGATGGCCATGTCCGAGATGCCGGCCAGGTCCGCGTAGGAGGACGGCAGGTAGACGTAGACCGCCAGGGCGACGAGCAGCAACGAGACCACCGCGGAGATGAAGAACCCGCGGTTGATCGCGGTCATACCGCTGCGGTCCGTACGGCGCGGCGCCACGGCGAAGATGCCGATCATCGCCGTGATCACGCCGATCGCCGGAACGATCAGCGGGAACGCAAGACCGGCGTCACCGAAGGCGACCTTGCCGAGGATCAGCGCGGCGACCAGCGTCACCGCGTACGACTCGAACAGGTCGGCCGCCATGCCGGCGCAGTCACCGACGTTGTCGCCCACGTTGTCCGCGATGGTGGCGGCGTTGCGCGGGTCGTCCTCGGGGATGCCCTTCTCGACCTTGCCGACGAGGTCGGCACCGACATCCGCGGCCTTGGTGAAGATGCCGCCGCCGACACGCATGAACATGGCGATCAGCGCCGCACCGAGGCCGAAGCCCTCCAGCACCTTGGGCGCGTCGGCCGCGTAGACGAGCACGACGCAGGAAGCGCCCAGCAGTCCCAGACCGACGGTGAACATGCCGACGACGCCACCCGTACGGAAAGCGATCTTCATCGCCTTGTGCGAAACGTCGGTGAGGTCCTTGGCCGGTTCACCCTCGGCCGGGGTCGCCTCGCGGGCGGCGGCTGCGACGCGCACATTGCTGCGGACCGCCAGCCACATGCCGATGTAGCCGGTCGCCGCGGAGAACACTGCGCCGATCAGGAAGAACGCGGAACGTCCTCCTCGCTGCGTCCAGTTGTCGGCCGGCAGCAGCATGAGAAGGAAGAACACCACGACGGCGAATACCGCGAGGGTTCGCAGCTGCCGTGCGAGATAGGCGTTCGCGCCTTCCTGCACCGCCGCGGCGATCTTTTTCATTGCGTCGGTGCCCTCGCCCGCCGCCAGCACTTGGCGCACCAGCATCACAGCCACGACGAGAGCGGCCAGTGCGACGGCCGCGATGACCAGAACGATCACCCGGTTGCCCGTGGTCAGCTCGGCAGCTGCCAGGGGCAGGGAGAGGTCCTGCTGAAGAGGGGGAAAGAGCCCCGCCATTCGTCCTCCTTGACGTTTGGCACATGGGCGCGCGGCACAGAAACCGGCCACGGCGCTCAGGCGTCCTGAGCAAAGATGTGGACGGATTGTAAGGAGCCCGACCGGATCAAAACAGGGCGCGTGAACAACGATTAACCCGCACTTGCGGTGATCGAGGGAAGTATGGCTCGCTGAGTTCGCTCGGACGAAGGAAGGCGATCAGTTCGCTGACGGACTGATAATGATCTATAAACGATCTAAAAATCTTATGAAAAGCCAGCTCAGCGGGGTCGCCGTTAAGGGGACTCGGGCGGCGGTCCTCCCGCGGCACAGCACTGCCGGCCCCGCGCCCGTCGCCACCGGCCGACCCGTCGGCGGGCACGCCGCGATCACGGGATCCGCACGGTTTCACCTCGCGCGGGGCAGCCGCGGGGCCGGCCAGCCGCCGTAGGGCGGGGACGGGCTCAGCATCCGACCGGGCCGGGGCGCGGCACTTGGGCAGGCCACAAGGCCGGGACGGGGCGCGCTGCCGGGGCAAAGACGCCGGCCTGCGCCGGGCAGCCG
>DOWQ01000166.1 GCA_003519485.1 Streptomyces sp.
GGATACGGTCTTGCAATGCTTGCGAACCTGCCCTGGGAAGACTTTGCTGGGGATCTCGATATGCACGAACAAGCCCTCGAAAAGAGGGAGGAGGAGATCCACCGGGAGCTGTACGAAGTACGCCAGCAGTTGCGCCTTGCGCGGCAGATCCGGAAGCACAAGGACACCCTGGAGGAGTGGCAACGGAGCGGTATTCCTGACCCTCGGCGCCCGGACACCCGCAGCACGGAAACTTCCTACCGCCAGGAAGGAGAGAGCGGATCCGGCCCGAAGCCGGCCCGCAAGCAACGGATTATCGCTCTCCTTGCCCAAGACCCGCAGCGCCGTTGGAAGACCAGGGAAGTTGCCGACGGGCTGGACGATCCCCGGGTGAAGAGCGTGCGCGTGGCCTTGGACGAAATGACACGTGCCGAAGCACTGATCAAGCATCCCGACGCCACATATCAATACCCTCAGCATTCCGGAGACACCAGAAAGGTCTTCTGAACGATCACGCCGGAAAGCCGTCCCTGAAGCGGGATGGCCGCCACCCAGCTTGCAGGCCCAGGTGGCGGCCGGCGGCAACAAGAAACCCATCACCCAGCAGGCATCGGATCACTCGTGCCGCCGCCACGCTATCGCCTGGCGCACCGCGTCACGAGAATTGGTCCTGCCCTTCGCCCGAAGGGATGACCGACCCCGTGTTCGACATCGAACAGTCCTTCTTTCCCTCTCGTTCACCACTGAGGCCTTCTGCGGCCACACCGCTCTCACACATCCAGGCCCGGCCACAGGTCGGCCCCCAGCGCCTTTTCCAGGTTGGCAATGGTCAGAAGGTCCGGCCATGCCTCCCCGGCCAGAGCCTTGGCGATGGTGAAGCGAGCCACGCTGCTCCGGCGGGACAGCTCGGCGACCGACCAGCCCTGCTCGTCGATGGCCGCCTGGAGCCTGACAGCCAGCGCTTGGGCGACTCGCGCGCCGTGATGGTCCATCAAGACGGCCTCAGGCCAGACGCCGCTGACGCGGTAGTCGCGCGGCGGCAGTCGGCGGGCATCTCCTTGGGGCACAGGGTGAAGTCTTACCCATCCGGTCCTCCCCGGTCGCACGTGGCTGCCACTTCCGCTACATGTTATTCCAATAGCACCTCGCCCGCTGGGGTGCTGGTGTGGCGGCATGTGATGAATCAGCGAATCCAGTCCTATCGACCGGCCGGCTCTCCCCCGGGGTGGAGCCGCGTCGGCGACGAAGTACGCCGGATCGTGACCCGCGCCGCCCCGGAACTTCCCTACCAGGCGCGGGAACTTCTCAGTGCCCTCGCTCGCCTGGCTCTCTTCTGCGACGGCGAAGGCATGCCGGCAACAGCGGAGGTCTGGCTTGCCCGGGAAGTGATCGAACGCTTCGTCCTCGTGGGATGTCCCCACGTCGGAGAAAGCAGCCGCGGCAACTACCGCTCCCGCCTGCTGCGGCTGCGGGAGGCCGTGATCGGCGAAGACTGCGTCACCGGCAAACCGGCCAAGCTGGCCGGGTCCAGCCCAGCCCGCCCCTACAGCCGAACGGAACTCGCCGATCTGTGGGGCTGGGCCGGCGGACAGCCCACCGAGGAGCTTCGCTGGGGGTGCAAGACGCTCCTGGCGCTCGGTGCGGGCAGCGGACTCGATTCTCCGGAACTCATCCCGCTACGGGCCCACGACGTGCGCCGACCGTCCCATGCCGGAGGACCGGTCGTTGTCGCGGTCCGCGGAAGCCGTGCGCGGCTCATCGTGTGCCGCCGCCCCTGGGACGCGGTTCTGGCTGACGCCGCGGAACGGCTGGAAAGCCCCGGCGAAGCGAGCTATCTGTTCCGCCCCAGCTTCCACAGTCGCGGCACGAATACGGTGACGAACTTCCTCTGCCGCACCAAACGCAGCCAGGGCGTACCCCGCCTGGTGATGAGCAGGCTTCGCTCCACCTGGCTGGTCGACCTCTTCGAGGCCCGCCTCCCCATCACCGTCATCGTCGCGGCCGCGGGCGTCGACACCCTCCACGGCCTCTCCCGGATCCTGCCATTCCTCAACAGCGTCCCCGCTGGCGAGGCCGGCACTCTGCTGAGAGGCGACGCATGACCACCTCCGGCCCCGGTCCCACCGAGCGGCACGAACGCCTGGCCGCCATGCGGTCCGCGCGCAGATTGCTGGACGACGCGGATGTCGAGGCAGCCTTCGACGAAGCCGACGGCAGTGGCCTCGTCCCGCTCCTGAAGAAGTTCGTCACCTCGGCCGCGGCCGCCGCCGCAGGCTGAGTCTGCAGGCCCTGCTGACCGGGATGTTCCTGTGCTGCCAGCTCCATGACGGACGCATCGTCCTGGAGCGGCTCACCGAGATCATCTTCTTCCGGATCAGTGAACCGCTCCGGAAACGCCTGGGCATCCCCGCTTACGCCGACAACGACAAGGGCTTTGAAGCGGCCTACGCCGTGGTCCGTCGGATGTTCCGCACGGCCATGGCCGCCATGAACCCGTCCCCGCTGCCGGCCAACAAGCGCCTCAGCCGGGACGAGGCGTCCCGCCTCATGGCGGCCGCCGACCCGGCGTCCCTGGCCGAGCGGGAGCACAGGCTTCATCAGTTCACCGAGTTCGTTCTCGAAGCCTCGCTACGGCCGGTCAAGGAGTTCCTCGAAGAGGCACCACAGGTGTCCATGGCCATCGATGCCACTCCGGTCCGCACCTACTCCCGGGGTCTGCGCACCAACGGACCCGAGCTGGCCACCGACCCGGACGCCGGGTGGTATGTACGCGAAGGCGACCACCGCGACCCGGACGCGGTCGCCGATGTAATCAAGCCCTCCCGGGCGCCCCGGGGCCCGACCACGGGCAACCGGCAGAAGAAGCTCCCGCCCAAGCGGAAATATCTCTTCGGGTACGACGCCCACCTGCTCGTGAGCCGTGACACAGAGCATGGAGAAAT
>DOWQ01000165.1 GCA_003519485.1 Streptomyces sp.
AGCGGGCACGCCCCCCGCGGACGGCGCCGGGGTCGGCCCCGTCCCGCCGGCTCCTCCCGCCGTTCCGGCCATGGCCCGGCCGGTGCTCACCCGCGAGGAGCGGGAGCGCGGCGACCGCGCCTCCGACGGTCCGCGCGAGAACCCGCACCGTGCCGAACTGCTGTTGCCGGACACCCTGCTGCCGCCCGACGACCGGCGCTTCACCCTGGTCGCCGAGCCGCTGCACATCGGTGACGAGCAGCTCGGCTTCGTGCTGTTCGACGTCGGTCCGGACCAGGGTGCCGGGAACCGGGGCGGCACCCTCTACCGAGCGCTGGGCGACCAGCTCAGCGCCACGCTCAAGGGCATCCGGCTGTTCGACGAGGTACGCCGCGCACGGGACGCCGCGGAGCGGGCCAACCGGCTCAAGACGCGGCTCCTCGACAACGCGACCGACGAACTGCGCACGCCGGTCGAGACGATCCTCCGCCACACCCGCCCGCCGGCCGATCCGGCAGCCGCTCCCGATCCGACAGGCGCTCCGGACACGGAGGACGATCGCCGCTCGGCTGTCGCCCCCGGTCCGGTGGACTCTCGCAGCTCGGTGGACGCTTACAGCTCGGTGGGCTCTCGCAGTTCGACGGGCGCCGCTGCTCCCATATCCGCACCCGATTCCGGGACCGTGCCCGAAGGGGCAGCCGCACCCGGTCCGGTGGCCGCTCCCGATTCGCTCACGGCTCGGCCCGTGACCGCCCGCCCCTCCGCCCGACCCCCCGCTCGATCCACCGTCCCGCCCCCCGCCCTGCCCGCATCCCGGGCCGACGCACAGGCCGCCGCCCTGCGTACCGCGCACGACCACGCGGGCCGGCTGCTGCGGCTCATCGACGATCTGCTCGACCTCTCGCGCTCTGAGATCGACGCCCTCGACCTGTCCCGGCAGCTGCTCGACCCGCGCCCGTTGATCGCCGACGCGTTCGACACCGTCGCTCGCACCGCCCCCTCCGGCGCAGACTGGCGGCTCCAACTGCCGCAGCGCCTCCCCGCTGTCAACGCGGACGGACCCCGTGTCCGGCAGATCCTGCTCAACCTCTTGGCCGCCGCCACCTCCGCCGCGCCCCCCGCTGCCGCGTCCCCCGCCTCGGACGCCGCCATCTCAGCCGATGCCGCCACCCCCGCCGACACCGCCCCTGCCCCGCCCTCCGCCCGCGCCGGAGACCGAGCACCCCGCCGCGCCCCGCTGACGCTCGCCGCTCACGTACGGCCACCGCTGCTCGGCATCCGCATCACCTGCCCCGACTAGGCCGTGCCCGCCGGTGAGGTCGAACACCTCTTCCAGCCCTTCGCCTCCGGCGCGCCCGGGATGCGGCTCGGACTGGCGATCGCGCGCCGGCTCGCCGTCCTGCACGGCGGCTCCGTGAGCCTGCACCGCGGCCCCGGCCCGCTCGGCTTCCAGCTGGACCTGCCGCTGCCGACCCCGGCCGACGCCCCCGGCTCCGTACCCGCGGCCGTCGCCGGTCCCGAGGGCCGCACCATGCTGGTCGCCGCCGCCGCGACACCGCCCCGCGAGATCACCGCCGTCGCCCGGCGGCACGGCCTGCGTACGCACCGGCTGCACCCGGACGACGACATCGCCTCCCTCGTCGCCGAGCACGGCTTGTCCGCCGTCGCCTGGGACGCCGCGAACGCCCGGCCGCACGAGTGGTCGCCCGTACAGCGGCTGCACGACCATCCGGAGCTCCGGCACACCCCGTTCCTGCTGTACGGACCCGTCAGCGGCCGGAGTCTCGGCCAGGCCCTGCACACGCTGCGCCCGCCGGGGCTGGCCGATCCGGTCGTCGTCGTGGACGGACACGAAGCGAGCCGGGAGCGGCTGCGCAGGCTGGTCACCGGTGCCCTGCCGGGCCGCGCGGTGCGCACAGCCGGTGACGGGACGGCGGCGCTGGCCCTGCTGGCCGAGGAGGCGCCGGCGCTGCTCGTCGTCCCGCGCGAGCTGGCGGACATGGACGGCTTCGACGTCATCGAGCAGATGTACGAGGCCGCGAGCCAGGGGCGCGGGCCGGGGACGGGCGGCCAGGAGCAGCCGGGCATTCCCGTACTGATGCTCAGCGACCGTGGTTTCACCGCCGACGACGTCCGCCGCGCGGAGCCGCACCCGGGCCTCGTACTGCTCGGCCGCGACATCCTGACCGAGTCGGAGACGGCCGGCCTGCTGACGCGGATGACGCACCGTACGGACCCGGGCGCGAACCGGACGTACGCGCCGGTCCGGCACGCCCTCGCGTACATCGAGCAGCACTACCGCCACCCGCTCTCCCGCTGGCAGCTGGCCCAGGCGGCCGGGGTGAGCGAGAACCACCTCGGCCGGCTCTTCCACCGCGAACTCGGTCTGACGCTCTGGGACTACCTGACCCGGCTCCGCATCCAGCGGGCCAAGGAACGGCTGCGGCAGAGCGACGACAGCGTCCAGGCGGTGGCGCGCGCGGTGGGCTTCCACGACCGCGCGTACTTCAGCCGGGTCTTCCGCAAGGTGACGGGCGTCGCCCCGCACGTCTACCGCGAGGC
>DOWQ01000135.1 GCA_003519485.1 Streptomyces sp.
CGAGTGACGGGCGCCGGGGGACGGCCACCGCTGGCGGCCCCGGGCGAGGTCTTGGTGCACGGGTTCACCGCGCTGTGAACGCCCGCCGGAAGTGCGGTGCTCCCGTGCGCTGGGGCGGCGCGACGGCCGGGCGGGCCGGCGGCAAGGGGGCCAGGGCCCGCGGGTCGGATGCCGAGGCCGTCGTACTGTCCAGGAGGACCTGCCACTCCTCGAAGAGCTCGGGTACGTCATCGCACCATCAACGGCACGGTTTCCCACGCCAGCCGATCTCATCGCCTTCCTCGCCCGAACACCCGAGGCACCCACCGCGGGCCGGCAGGCACCGCCGAGCCCCGCACTTCCCGCCGGACGGAGCCGTTCAGGGCGGTGGCGTGGGGCGGACGGCGAGGACGGCGATGTCGTCCTCGCCGTCGGCGCCCAGCCCGATGAGGAGCTCGTCGCAGAACACGTCGAGAGGTTCGCGGGCCAGAGCGGCCGCGTGTCGGCGGAGCCGGTCCATGGCGTTGTCCAGCGACTCGCCGCGGCGTTCGATGAGGCCGTCGGTGTACAGCAGCGCGGTCGAGCGGGCCGGGATCATGTCCCGGGCCCGGGGGCGGGGCATGTCGGGGTCCATGCCGAGCAGCAGTCCCGAGCCGTCCGTCAGGTAGCGGGTGCGGCCGTCCTCGCCGATCAGCAACGGCGGCAGATGCCCCGCCGAGGAGTGCACCAGCTCCCAGAGGCCTTCCTCGGGGCCCTTGAGCAGGCCGTAGACGCAGGTGGCGGTGGCCTCCTGGGACAGGCTGTGGTTTGCCATGTCCAGGCGACGCAGGACCGTCTCGGGGGGCTCCTGGCGGTCCACGGCGATGCCGCGCAGCATGCTGCGCAGCTGGCTCATGGTGATGGCCGCGTCGAGGTCGTGCCCAGTGACGTCGCCGATGACCAGCGCCGTGTCCCCGCTGGGCAGGACGAAGCTGTCGTACCAATCGCCGCCGACCTGAGCGGTGGTGGAGGAGGCCGCGTAGCGCGCGGCCAGTTGGAGGTGTTCCACCTCCGGCAGCACGGGCAGCAGGGAGCGCTGGAGGCGCCCGGCGATGTTCCGCGACTCCTGGTAGAGACGGGCGTTGTCCACTCCCAGAGCGATGCCGCGAACCAGGTCGTCGACCAGCGGCAGATCCTCTTCCGTGAACGGCTGTTCCCGGCCGCTGCGGGCCAGTGTGAGGGCGCCGATGATCTCCCGTCGTGCCCGGAGCGGGGCGACGATGCCGCTGTTCGCACCCACTTTCCGGAACAGCTCCTGGTAGTGGGCGTCCAGTGGGCTCGTGGCCTGGCTCGGCGGCGGGGGCCCGGCGAGCAGCAGCGGCCCCGCGCCACGCAGCACACGGGCCAGGGGCCCCCGGGCGGTCTCGGACACCGGCGGAAGCCGGCCCTCGTACTCTTCGGGCCACGGCCCCTTCGGGGCGCGGTGGATGACGCAGACCCGCTCCACCTGGGCGTCCTCGGTGAGAAGGTCCACCGCGCACCAGTCGGCCAGCCGTTCGATGAGGATCCGGCCCACACTCTGCAAGCTCTCGTCCAGGTCCGGGGTCTTGCTCAGCGCAGCCCCGGTGTCGGCCAGCAGGGATAGCCTCTCCAGCGCCGACATGCCCGCCCGGCCGCGGCCCATTCTCCGCTCGCCTTCGGGAACGGCCGGCGGAGGCGGTCCGCCCGGCTCCTGCAGCGCCCCCGGCCGGACCCGGCCGGGCGGGCGTGAGGAGGGATCGGGCGCGGCCTCCCGCGGGGTGAGCTGGGCGACGAACACCGTACGGCCGTCGGCTGTCTCCTGGGTCTGGATGAACAGCCGGACGGGAACCAGGTGGCCGTCGCGGTGCAACGCGGGGAGCGGTACCGAGCGGCCCAGAATCCGGGGCTGCCCGCTGAGCTGCAGGGACGTGAACGCCGCGAGGTGGCGTTTACGGAGGTGTTCCGGCATGAGCGTGGTGAGCGGCCGCCCGACGAGATCGTCCACATGCCAGCCGAGCATGTCCGCCGCCGGTCCGTTCGCCGCGATGATCCGGTTCCCCTCGTCGGCGGCGATCGTCGGCACTCTGCCGGCCTGCACCTGGCCGGCTTCCCACGGCGCGAGCTCCGAAGGGCTGGCGCCCGGCTCCAGGGGCACCACCGTCCACGCGGTGGGGTGTCCGTCCGCGAGCTGGCCGACGATCTGGTCGCACAGCCATTGGTGGAAGATGCGAGTGCGCGGAAGGGCCGGCAAGGTCAGGAGGCGCTCGTTACGGGCCGCCTCTTCGGCCAGGTCGAGAACTACGCGCAGGGCCTTCACCGCAGGCCCGGCGTCCGGCGGCACCGACAGGCGCAGCGACCGGGTCTCCGCCCCGGCGGGCTGCTGCCGCAGCGCGGCCGTCACACAAGCGCTGATCACATTGCTCATGTCATGGGCGACGGCGACGTCCTCCGGATGCACACCGAGGCTGTCCCCGGCGGCCACGGCGCAGGTGAGCTCGCGCAGCAGCGTGTGCCGGTGCTGCTGGGCCGCCGCGTAGAGCGCCCCCGGCACGTCGACCAGCGTCACTGTCACGCCGGAGGCGGAGACGGTGGGCGGCACAGGTGCTTCCCACCCGTTCGGCTGCGGCGGTGATCCGTCGGACCACAGCTCGAACCACACTGTCTTGCCCTTTTCGCCCGTCTGGACGCCGTGCCGGGACGCCAGCTGCGCGACCAGTGCCAGGCCGTGCCCCGTTGCGTCGTCCCGGGGGCGGTCACGCGGCACGAGCCCGCGGTCCGGCCGCCGATCGCTCACCCGTACCCGGACCGTGCCGTCGTCGACGCGGACCGACACCTCGGCCTCCGTGCGGGCATGCAGCACCACATTGGTCACCAGCTCGCTGACCAGGAGCTGAGCGGTGTCCACCACGTCCGGCGCGGCATCGAGAACGGCCCGCATGAACCGCCGAGCCTCCGCCACGCTCTCCGGCCCCTGAGCGAACCGTCGCGATGGTGCCTGGGGGGCATTGGGGTCACCCATGACCTCAGTGTGCCTCCCGAGTCCCGCCCTCGCGTCCACGCTCGCCCCGCGCGCGCCGGACGGGTGAGCGGGGGCAGCCCTTGCCGCGTCGATCGTCTCGCTCGGCCGGCGGACCCCGTACGGGCGAACGCGATGCTCGCCACTCAGGAGCAGCGCCGCCGCGGTCCGGTAAGCCGCCCGGCGCACACTCGGCGGCGCCACCGCACCCAGCGGAGTGATTCTGGGAGCGCCTCTCCACTTCGCCCATCGTGCCGCGGGAGGTTCCGCGGCGATTCTCGCTACCGTCCGGTGAGGCCGCCACGTGTCCCGACACGGTGGGCAGAACGCGGACAACAACGAGGAGCTGACCCTTCATGGCCGAGTGCGAGGTCTGCGGCAACGACTACGAGATGTCGTTCGAGGTACGCGCCGCGGGAGCAGTCCACACTTTCGACAGCATTGAATGCGCGGCCCAGAAGATGGCACCGATCTGCGACAACTGCCAGTGCCGCATCCTCGGTCACGGCCTCCAGGCGGACGGCCAGTTCTTCTGCTGCGCGCACTGCGCCCGCCGGAAGGGCTACGCCCAGCTCGCGGACCACGCCTGACCGGGCCACGCCCGGCCGACCGCGCCGCAGCGACGACGCCCGACCGTCATCGCCTGGCAGACCCACGCGTGCGACGACCGGCACGAGCAGGCGGCCACTGTCAGAGCCGGGGGACACGGTCACGAGCCCCACGCGTGGGCGCGTGCAGCAGGTGCACGGAGCGGAGAGTCGTCACAGGGCACGGCACGGCTTCCGGCAGGTGCGTGCACCGACGCGCTCGACCCGGGTGGCTGTGTGGGACCTCGCTCCCGGGGTGTGGCAGCGTGGAACCCCGCCCTCCGGGTCGTCCGGTGGCCCACCTCACGGGGCCGGGCAGAGCAAGGAGAAATCATGTCGAAGCCACCGCTCCCCGATGCTGCGGTCGCCATGCTCAAGAAGCCCAACCCGGCGGTCATCACCACCCTGCGGTCGGACGGGCAGCCGGTGTCCACCGCCACCTGGTACCTCTGGGACAACGGGCAGGTGCTGGTCAACATGGACGAGGGGCGCAAGCGGCTCGGCCACATGCGCGACGACCCCCGCGTCACGCTGACGGTGCTCGACGACTCCAACTGGTACACCCACGTGACCGTGATCGGACGCGCCGTCGAGATGCGTGACGACGAGGGGCTCGCCGACATCGACCGGCTGTCCAGGCACTACGTCGGGAAGCAATACGCTCAGCGTGACCGGGGCCGGGTCAGCGCCTGGATCGAGGTCGACCGCTGGCACGGCTGGGGCAGCTTGCGGGACAGCAGCCAAGCGACCGGCTGACAGGTTCCTCGCGCCGCAATTCGCGTCAGCCTGTCGGTCACCCCTCGGCGGGAGTCGGCTCGGCCGCGCCGGGCAGGGCGCATACGCCGTCCGCGCAGTGGCCGGCCGTCCCGTCGCCCAGGGATTGAAAGCCCTCCGGCCCGGGTGGGAGCGGGGGTGCCGGAATGGGGGTTTGCGGAGTATCCGTGCGTCCCGAGCCTTCCGTGCGTCGTTCCGGGGTCGCCGCGTTTCCCGCGATCGCCGTGCTCCCCGGGGTTCCGAGGGCCGGGCTCATCGGCGGGCTCCCGTCTGGTCCGCGTCCGGGGCCGGGCTCTGCGCGGGCTCCGGGGTCTGTACGCGTTCCTCCGTCACGCGGCGGAGGGCGCTCGCGAAGGTCTCGGGGCTCTGGGCACCCGAGATGCCGTACTTGCCCTCGATGACGTAGAAGGGAATGCCCTGGATGCCGTAGCGACGGGCGGCCGAGCTCTGTGGTGATGCTGCTCAGCGCACCGATCTGTCCCCTGTCGCGGATCTCCCCTCTGCATGGAGCCGTCATGCCGCAGCCGACCGCGCCGGCGCCGTTCGCCGCTCATGGGCGTACCGGTGGAAGGGAGCCGGCGAGCTCCGGTCACCAACTGGTCAGCGTCGACCCTGGCAGTGGAAGATCATGCAGGCGGCGACTGAGAGGAACAGCACCCGTGAGCGAATGGCAGCTGGCTGAGACGTTCCGCAGTACGTCGGGCGGCGTCCGCTGGGCGAGTCTCGGACAACCCGGTCAAAACCCGGTCGTACTCCTCCACGGCACACCCTTCTCCTCGTATGTCTGGCGCGCTGTCGCCCGCGCGCTCGCCCGCAGCCACCAGGTGTTCGTGTGGGACATGCCCGGCTACGGGGCATCGGAGAAGTCCGCCGGTCAGGATGTCTCCCTGGCTGCTCAGGGCAGGGTCTTCAGCGAGCTCCTGGCGCACTGGGACCTCGAAGAGCCATTGGTGGTCGCCCACGACTTCGGTGGTGCCGTCTCCTTGCGGGCGCATCTGCTGCACGGGGCTCGCTTCCGCGCGCTTGCCCTCGTCGACCCGGTCGCGTTGGCCCCGTGGGGTTCCCCGTTCTTCCGGCTCGTGGGCGAGCACCACGACGTCTTCGAACAACTGCCGCCCGCACTGCACCAGGCCTTGGTGCGCGAGTACGTGAGCTCGGCCAGCAGCCCCGGCCTGCACCCTGCCGTCCTCGACCGGCTCGTCCGGCCCTGGCTCGGCGACCTCGGCCGAGCGGCGTTCTACCGTCAGATCGCCCAGGCCGACCAGTTCTACACCGACGAAGTCCAGGGCCGGTACGGCGAGATCAACTTCCCGACGCTGGTGTGCTGGGGCGAGGACGACACCTGGATCCCCGCGACGAAGGGACGGGAACTCGCCGCCCTCATCCCCGGCGCGCGCTTTGAGCCGATCGCCGGTGCGGGCCATCTCGTCCAAGAGGACGCACCTGCCGAACTCACAGCCGTCCTCACCGCCTTCCTCCAGCAACCACGCTGACACCAACACAACGGTCAACGGGCGCGTTCTCGGCGGCCTGTCCGTCTTCGGAGTGGATCGGGAGCCGCCGGTGGGGTCAGTGGAAAGCCGAGACCGCCAGGATGATGGGC
>DOWQ01000325.1 GCA_003519485.1 Streptomyces sp.
GAAGAACGCGAGGCCCCTCAGGCCGCTGGACAAGCGAACGGGCCGGGGCGCACAGCGTGCCGGACGTCGTCCTTACGCCAAGGACAGAAGAAGGCCGACGGCCAGCAGCAGCGTGAAGAACCCGAAGCCGACGACGGCAATGACATCGAAGACCAGTGACGAGCCATTACTACCGGAGATCGTGGCGGTACGCCGCGGGTCCCCCGGCTGGTAACGCACGGACACAGGGGCTCCTTCCTCCTGATGCGCGACCGACTCCTCGAACTCGACCCACTCTCCGCTCCGAGTGGTGAACGCGAATACGTGGTTCCGCATCGGAGGCCCGTAGTTGGCCACCCCGGGGCCTGACTGCGTGAAGTAGACACGGACACAGTGCCCGGTGGTGACGAGACCGGTCCGTGCCGTCCGCAGCTTGCTGCGGAGCTGGCGTGCGTAGACCACCGTGAAGATGGCGAGCACCGGCAGCGGCAGCATCATGATCAAGAGCGCGGTATCCATCAGGACCTGCCGTTCCACAGCCGGTCGGCGAAGAAGCCCAGCGCACAGCCCGCGAGCAGGACCCCCAGCTGGAGTGCGAAGCTGATGAAGGTGAGTGAGCCGCCCTGTGAGAGAAAGACCATGAGCTGGATCCCCACGGCGGGGACCAGAGACGCGGCGCAGTGGCGGACAAGCGACGCGCGGGAGGGCTCGCGGTGGACCCTGGCCGCGGCCAAGGTGCCGAGGGCGATACATACCGCGGCTGGGATGTGCAACAGCAGGATGGTACGGCTTGCGGAGGCCATGAACCGCGGGTCACCGCCCGCGATGACGTCCCAGACAAGCACGGCCGCGGCAAGCTGGCCCATCAGGATGACGACGATGCCCACAGCCCAGGGCAGCATGAGATGCAGGAAACGCGGTCGCTCCGAGGTGCCGCCGTGGGCGAACGCACCCTGGCCTTGAAAGTGGGACATGGTCGGTATTCCCCTGCCGGCGCCCGGAGGCTACTTGACGCTGATGGTCTCGATGATCTGCTTCTGGTCCGCCGGGCTCAGCTTGCCCTTCTGGGCATCGATACGGACCGAGAAGATCTTGCCGTTGGAGTCCACGCCCGTGATGACCGAACCCTCCACGGTCACTCCGCGCTGCGGGGTCTGGTTCTCGCCCGTGGACTCGTAGCCGAAGTTGACCCGCTTCGCCGCGTCCGTGCCCTTGACGGTCACGTCCGTGGTGTCTTTCAGCTCCGTGGTCGTCTGCACGGCGGCCTCGATCGCGATGGCGGCCTCTTCCGCGTTCCCGACCTCGCTGAAGTCGCTTTGAATCGAGATCAGCGCCACATATCGGCCGCCCTCCTTGCGCGTGGCGACGGCGTCGTTCTGTTCACTGCGCTCCGCGTCGCTCTGCTCGGTGAACCCCTTGGGGTAGGCGAGCGACACCGTCGGCCCCTCGAGAGTCTTCCAGCCTTCTGGGACGGAGGAGGAAGCGGAGTCGGAGCCGCCATTCCCGCAGCCGGTAAGCAGCGCGGCACCGGCGAGGAGGGCAGCGGCCAGTACCGGCGTGCGACGGGAGAGACGCTTCATGATCTTGACTCCTTGAAGTTCTGGTCAGTTCGCACAGTAGCTGAACGGAACGTACTCGCGACGTCCCCCCTTGGGGGCACCGAGGAACTCCGCCTTCTCCAACTTCTTCTCGCTGGACGACGACGTAACGGAGCCGCCGACACCCGCGACGCTCAGGTTGATGTCGAGCCCGAGCTCGGAGGAGTCGGTGACGTTCGAGAAGCTGGTCTTGCTGGACACGCCCTTCTCGTAGAGGAGATGTCCGAAGGGGTCAGAAGCGCCGGGGTCCTCGGTCGGCACCGGAGGCTTGGTGAACATGTACTCGAACGCCTTCGCGGAGCCCCCGCCCGCGAACAGCTGCAGCTTGATCCGGTCGGCCTCGGCCTTCGAGACGGTACCCGGGTCGAACGAGATCGTGTTGGTCACCACATCGATATCGCTGCTCGTGCCCTTGCCCGAACCCGAGCCCTTGCCCTTGTCGGTGCCGTCCTTGAGACCGGCACCGGCCTCGAACGCGGTCTCGGTGGTCTGCGTCATGGTAATGGAGCGGAGATCGCCGGTCTTCTGGTCCGTCGTGATGGTGTACGCGCCGTTCCGTGATCCGGAGGCGTCGACGCCGGCCTGGACGGGACCGGCCTCGCCCTTGGCGTAGGCACCGCCCTTCGCCGTGGCCGAGTACGTGTACGACTTGGTGCCGAGGATGTCGTTCTTCGTCCAGGTCACGTCCTGGGACAGGGAGATATTGACACCTACCTCTCCCCGGACCTCGGGCGGCTCCATCGTGCCGCCCCCGTCTCCGTCGTCGCCCTCGTCGCCGGACCTGTTGCCGGATCCCGGCTCGGCCGCCAGTCCCGGACCGAACTGGAGACCGGCCGTGGCGTTCGCCTGGCCGCTGATCTTCCCGGTGGTGATGTGCTTGTCACCGAGCTTGCTCTCGATGCGTTCTTGGAGCCGATCCTCCTCGGCCTTGGGTCCCTTGCCGAACCAGCTCGCGACCTCGGTCGTCCCGCCCACGAGCGGGCTGAGATTGGAGGCGTCGTTCACCCGGTCGAGAGTCTTGAACCTCTCGATGTCCTTACGGAACTGATCAGCCTCTGCCGGGCTGTCGAAGACCCAGGTGTCGCCCTTGGCGACCGACAAGCCGGCGCCGAGTTCGACCTTGTCCTTGCCGACGTCGCCGATCTTCACTTTGGCCTTGGGCTCGACCTTGCCCGTTACGGAGCCGGTGTCGGTGAAGGTGAGCTGAACCTGCTGGTCGTTCTCGTCGATCGTGCCGTCGCCGTTGACGTCCTTCTTGGCCCGGACTGTGCTCTCTTCGAAGCCGTACTCCGCGCCGAACTCCACGCCGAACCCGCGGAAGGAGGCCTTTACCTTGCCGCCCGAGGTCTCGGCCTTGGCATGCGTCTGGCAGGTAGCGGGCTCGAACTTGGCGTTGGGGTCCCCGGCGGACTCCGTGCCCCCGTTGGAGCAACTGCCCCCGCCTATCGATGCAATAGCGCAGGCGATTTTGTCACCGACGCTCTTGCCGATGCCGGCGGTGCTGACGGCGAGCATGATCGCGATGACGACCACGATCATCCCTATGTATTCCACGGCCGTCGCGCCCCGGTCGTTCCTGAGCCTCGCGCCGCGGCCGTTCCCGGGGTTCGACTCGACACTCATCGCTGCTCCCCCATTGACGCTTGTTCTCGCTGGATGCGCTCATGCACCACACCGACGTGCGGTGCCCCACCTGTCCCACGCATCCGCGATGCCTCTCTGGTTTTCTCCGAGCCTGCGGGGCACACCTTACGGAGAACGCATCACCAGGTCGTGGGCCCGTGGGCCCATATCCGGGGCCCAGCAGGGGGCAATTCTGTCGGCAGACCTTTCACCGAGATACTCCCGGCAATGATCGCAAGCCCAATGAAATCCAACGAAGTTGCTCAGCCTGTGGCCCTTGGGAGAGGGGCCGGAACGCTTGTTCGTACTTGTGTACGGTCCTTCCGTACGACGTGTTCAGCTCAAACCCGTGTACGAGCACTTACGCCCCGGCTGACGACGCCTCACGCCGGCACCGCGCCGACCCCCGCATCCGTGATCACGTACAACTTGCCATCAGCGACCAGAGGGACTCCACCCACTTCCGGCTCGCCCGCCACGCGCCAGCGCGGCGCTCCCGTGCGAGCGTCGTAGGCCCACATCTCCGAGGTGTGGGCCACCAGCGCCGTCTGTCCACCCGTCAAAACCGGCGCAGAGGTGCAGTCGTTGCTTTCCGTACGCCACAGCTGCTTCCCGTCGGACGCGGCTTGTCCGGTGACATAGCCGCCGGGCTTCGTCTCTCCGTCGGCGAAGGGGTTCTGGAAGCCGGAGTCGGTGGAGTGTGCGGCCCGGAAACCGTCACTCGAAGCCAGAATAAGGGCGGACCCGCCCGCCGCCGTTTCGGGAGTCACCGGCGAATCGACCGTGACGCGCCAGCGCCTGTCGCCCGTCGTGGCGTCATAGGAGTACACGGCACCGCTCCCGCCCTCGCAGGCGTAGACCGTACGCCCGTCGGCGGAAACGGTGAGCCGCGCGCCGGGGTCGTCTTCGTACTCCTTCGGCGGCGCGGGGGACTTCCAGCGCCGCTCCCCGGTGGAAAGGTCGTACGCGGCCAACTCGTTCACCTTCCCGGACCCGGTCGCGTACATGAGCTTCGTCCCCAGCGCTACGCTGTCCCGCTTCGGCAGCGACCAGCGTTCGTCACCCGTGTCCGCGTCGGGTGCGGAGAGCCGGTCGCCGCCCCGGGTCTCCGCGATCAGCTGTCCGCGGGAGCGGTCCGCCAGCAGCAGCCGGTTCCCCTCGGTCCGCCACTTGACGCGCCCCCCGTCCGTATCCAGCCCGCACAGCACACCTTTGACAAGGGTGCGGGTGGAACCGGCCTCGTCCGCCGCCTTCTCCGTCTCCATCAGTACGCACACCGTGGAGCCGATCACCACCGGGGCCGCCGGAGGACCGCCGCCCAGCGGCTCACTCGCCCAGCGCCGGCTGCCGTCGTCGTCCGCGAAGGCGTTGACGTGTCCGCCCTCGGCCGCGACATAAGCGGTCCCGTCGGCGACCGTGACCGGCCCGAGCGCTGCCTCCCCCTGCTTGCCGCCGGTCACTTCGGCCACCCACCGCTCGCGTCCGCTTCCGGTGCTCACCGCGTGCACGGACAGCGGGCTGTCGGCGGTGACGTAGAGAGAGCCGCCCGAAATGCTCAGCCGGCTCACCCCGGCGGCGGCCCCGTCCATCGCGTACGTCCAGGTGGCCGGTCTCTCGGGCGGCGCCGGAATGCCCTTCTCCTCCCCGCCGAAGACCTTCCACGCTGCAAAGGCCCCGGCACCTACCACCCCGGCCCCGAGCACTGCCCGGCGGTCGACGTGCCGTCCCTGTCGCCTGGCGTGACCCTGTGCGTTCACTGCTTCACCTTTCGCGTCCAGCGGCTTCAGGTACGCCACGCGCGGCACCCAGGCCTCGCCGGCAGCACATCACATGCAGGTATGGGGGTGTCCGGGAACGCCCGAAGTGGTTCTTCCCGCTGATCCGCTCCCGCGCTGTCGGTCTCGTGGCGCTGACCCTGCTGAGCGTCCTGGTGAGCTATGCGGTACAGGGTGTCTTCGACTCCCGCCTACACTCCTTCGGCTGGCGGGTCGCCCTCATCTACGTCCCCAACGTGCTGACGATGACCGCCTGCGTCCTGGCCGCCGCCCGCGTCCACCGTGCCCCGCACCGCGACTCCCTCCCCCGCCATCTGACGGCGACCCTGGCAGTCCCGGTCTTCGCCCTGGTCATATCGCTGGTCGACGGTTGGGGCGCGCTCGACGCGGAGGTCGGTTCGATGATGGTCGCTGCGGTGCTGCTGGGTGGCACGCTGGCGCTCACCCTGGACCGGGTGCTGGAGAGCCGCCGCTGAGTTCCCGGCGTACCGGCGGGGGTCAGAGGTGGCGGTGCTGACCGACGTACGCCGCCTGGAACACCGCACCGGCCGAAGTACGGCGTGCGAGCGATCGAAGCCTGAACAACCAGTTCGGGGGCCCCTGCCCCCGAACTACTCCTGCAGTTCGATGATCGGCCGGTCGCTGACGACGGCCACCATGACGAGGGGGGCGTCGCCGTCGCTGTGGCCGACGGAGACCCCGACCCACCGGCGGGCGGCACCCCCGTCGGCGGGCACCGGCCCCCACACCGTCAGATCGCTGTAGATGTCCACTGCGTGCAGCGCCTGGAACAGCGGCAAATTGGGCTCGCCGACCTGCTTCCGGAACAGCGGCACATGCATGGCCACCTTCCGATGGGTACCCCACCGGCGGTCCAATTCCCGTACGAGGCCGGAAAGATGCCCCTCGGCAGTCTCCACCGCCTCATTCCACTCGGGGTCATACACTCCCGTGAGGCTCTCGCCCTCCCAGAGCGGGATGATCAGGAAGCCCTCACCCCTGGTCACGGTCCATTCCTCCGTGACCTGCTCCTCCTCACTGATCGTCGGACCGGCCGCCGGTACGGGCTCGGCCAGCAGCGCCTCGATGTCGGACACGGCCCGGCCGGTCTCGAACGTCTCCCCGGCCCGGGCGGTCACAGCGTGGGCCGTTCCATCGGGCGGGGTAGCGGCTGCAGCACCCCGGCGTCCCGGAGCAGCAGGTTGGCCCGGAGTACGGACTCAGTGTCGGCGCGGGGTGCAATGTCGAGGAGTACGCCGCCGCGTACCTCCTTGCGGGCGGCTGTCATTCCGTCCGGCAGCAGGGCCGCACGCGCCGGTGAGAGGTACCCGACCCAGCCGACGGAAGGCTCGTCGGGGGCGAAGCCGCCGTCGTCCTCCAGGGTGTCGAGCACGTCGTTGTCGGTCACGCTGCCGAAATCGGGCTCCCACACCTCGGCGACGCCGGTGAGGAGTTCGACGTCCGGGATCTCGGCGTCGTCCGGCGAGTTGATGCCGATCACCATCGATTGGAGGAGGAACTCCGGGGTGCCGCCCGCCAGGCCGCTGACCTCGACCTCCCAACCCGGACCGCCCACGGTGACGAGCCGCAGTCCGCAGCCGGTGACGTCCGACCAGTCGTCGGCCGTCTGCGCCGCGCGCAGGGCGGCAAGGAGGGATGCCCTGTCCGGACGGAGCTCGGTGGCGGGCCCGGACGCGTGGATGTGCCGCCATGTCCACGCCTCGACCGCCCCGGCCCCGGGCCCGGCCGCCGGGAGAAGTCCGGCGAGCTGGTCCAGGGTCTGCTTCCAGCGTCCGGCCAGCGCCTCGACCGACTCCTCCCGGGGCCCCCAGAACCCCCGCACCAAACGTCGCATCTTCTTCCTCCGTCGCCCTTCATCCGGTCCGGCCGATGTCACCCTAGACAAGCTAGTCGAACGCCTCGGGCTTCCTGGTGCTGTCCGAAGGCTTCTGCTTGGTGTGGGAGACCTTGATCGGCAGGCCCTCTTCCCGGAACGCCTTGCGGGCGGCCTTAGCCACGTCCGGGTCGGAGAAGTGCCATTCGACGGCACGGCCGCCGGACGCCTCGACCTGCGCCCGCGCCTCAGTGACGAAGACCTCCTTGCCGGACTTGGTGAGCGAGCCCTTGTCCTGCTTGGAGAGGTAGCTGCTGTAGCCGTTCTTGGCCTCCAGGAACGTCTGCCTGCTGGAGTCCCAGCCGT
>DOWQ01000768.1 GCA_003519485.1 Streptomyces sp.
TTCCCGGTGAACCACGCATGACCGCCCGCGCTCTCGTCCGCGGGTGACGCCCGGTGCCGCGCCGACCACGGGGGGAAACCGGTTGCCGGGCCGGCGCCGCGGTGCCGGTGCGGACGCGGATCCAGGGGGCAGGCCCTGGTCGCCTTCCGCACGCGCGTCGCGTCGCGGCCGAACGCGGTTTCCGCTGCGGGCACGTCGACTCGGCCGGCCGTAGTCCAGCTGCTCGGATGCGTGACACCGATCACGACGACTCCCGTCGGCCACCGCTGATCGCCCCGCTCCGGAAGAGGCCGACCGGGTCCGGGCGGCCGGCGCCGCCGGGACCGCTCTCTCGAGGGGCTCCCGGCCCCTTCCGCTGCTGACGCTCCGACCGCTGCCGCTGCCACCGGCCGGGCTGCCGCTGGACCGGCGCGAGCGTCTCCCCGTGCCGTCAGACCGCCGTCTCCAGGGTGAGCAGAGCGTGCTTGGCCTCCGGGCCGCCGACGTAGCCGCCGGCCGATCCATCGGAGCGGACCACCCGGTGACACGGCACCACGACCGGCAGCGGGTTGGTCGCGCAGGCGGTGCCCACCGCGCGGACCGCCCGCGGGCTGCCGGCCGCGGCGGCGACGTCGGCGTAGCTCTCGGTGCGGCCGTAGGCGATGTACGGCAGGTGCGCCAGCACCGCGCGGCGGAAGCCCTTCGACAGCCGTAGGTCCAGCGGGAGTTCGAAGGCGGTGCGACGGCCGGCGAAGTACTCCTCGAGCTGCCGGCTCGCGGCGTCCAGCCGGCCGGGAGCGTGGAGGATGCGCGGACTGACGGTGCCGGCGAGCAGCTCCAGCACCGCTTCGTGGTCTTCGCGATCGTAGGCGACCCGGAGCAGCCCCCGGTCCGTCGCCGCGAGCAGCAGGGTCCCGACGGGCGTGGCGAGCGTGCGGTACGCGACGTCCAGCACGCCTTCGTGCTCGGAGCGGGCCACCAGCCGGTCGTGCAGCCGCCCCATCGCGGGCGCGTCGTCGGCGGGGAGCGCCGCGAACAGGCTCCCGGCGCCGGGGTCGGATGCGGTCGTCATGGGGTCGCTCCTGCCTCGTCGGTGGTTCTCGGATAGGTGCAGCGCAGGGTTCTGATCCCGTCGGCCGCCGCCCGGCGCGCCGCGTCGGTGCTGCCGCCGGTGATCCCGGCGATCTCCTTGTAGGGCAGTCCCGCGAGGTAGTGGTACGCCACCGCGGAGCGCTGCTTGGGCGGCAGCGCCTTGAGCGCGTCCCAGAGGTCCCCGTCCCAGTCCTGCGGCCGTCCGGTGCGGCTCGGGTGCTCGGGGGTCTCCTCGACCGGGAGAGGGCGGCGGGCGTTCGCCCGGGTGACGTCGATGGCCTTGCGGTGCGCGATCGTCACCAGCCACGCCTCGACATTCGCGTCCGCGGGCAGCTCGGGGTACGCCTTCAGCGCCGCCAGGAAGGTCTCGGACCAGGCGTCGTCGGCGTCCTCCGAGCCGAGGACGGCCCGGCACACGCGCAACACAACCGGTCCGTAGCCGGTCACGATCCGCTCGAAAGGTTGCATGGTCACATCCGGTAGACGTCCGGGCGGCCCGGAANNACCGGTTTCGGGCCCGGGGGCTCGGCCGGTCTCCGCGCGGCCCTCAGCGGGCCCTCGCGGGGCGATGGGAGCCGGGACCCGCACGACGCCCCCGGACACGCCACAGCGCCCCCGCCGGGACCCCGGGCCGGTGCGCGCGTGATTCAGCGGCGCGTGCGGCGGGGGAACGGTGGCGGAGGTGCGGGGTGCTACGGAAGGGGCGGACCGGGCGGGCCTGCCGCATCGGCACGGGAACCGGGGTGCGGAGTGCGCCGAGGGGCCGGTACGGGTCGGCCGGCAAACGGCCGACCCGGGCGCCGCGAACCCCGGCAGTCGCTGGTCAGCGAGGTACGGAAGTGGCCGGCCGGTCACCGGCACGGTGCGTGCGCGGGTGTCCTGGCGAGGGCGGCATGGGGCCGGGCCGCTCGGGAGCCGGGCTCCCGCACCGGACTGCCGTACGGGAGCAAGCTCCCACGCGACAGTCCCGCGTACTCGGGTCCGGATCTATCCGGCGTCCGCGGCGGAGCCGGGCGGAAAGGACGGCGGATCCCACTCCTCGGAATCCGAAGAGATCTCTTCGTCGAATTCCGGGGCCTGGAATGGATTCGTCGTCGGCGGGAGCGGCGCTGTCACGGCGCGCGGGCGTACGGGCTCGGGAGCGGAGAACAGCGGAGTCGTGTTGATGGGAGAGATTCCGTTCAGTTGCGGGGGTTTGAGCAGAATGACGCGCCGACGCCGGTTTCGACGCCGGAGAAGGAATCACCCTGCCGGCGGACCGCCCCGCGACCTCGGGAAAATTGCCCAGGGGCGCGCGTCACGAAACAGCCGGAGCGACTCGGCCGCGTCCGAGCGGACCGTGGGACGGGGTGGTCAGGCTCCCCTGTCCGTCACACAGTCTCCGGCCCGGGCGCGGCCGGCGGTCTCAAAAGGTTCTTAAAGCTTGGTCATCTTGGCATACGGGCTCGTGATGCGCTTCTGATGCGGACCGAAATCGACAAGCACCGCGATTTCGTCCTCGACACTGATGATCCGGCCGAGGCCGTACTCATCATGTGTGACACGGTTTCCGACGGCGAACCGCTTGGGGGGCGGCGCCACCGAGGCTTTGAAGGGGCTGGTGGGCAGATTACGCCGGGCTACGGCTGACTTCGTCATCATCACTAGTATGCGCCTGCCGGTCCGGCCTTCGGCACTTCGGACTGTTGCAACTTGGCGACCCACCTCGGAATTCCACTTCCGCAG
>DOWQ01000114.1:0-3656 GCA_003519485.1 Streptomyces sp.
CTCCCTCCCCGACCGACCCGAGCGGTCAGCTCCCACCCACCGACCGACCGACCGCCCCGCCCCGAACCGACCGACCTGCCCCGGAACGCCCCCGGGCGCCCACCGCCACCCCGCCGTGACCGACCGCACGGCACGGCGCCACCACCCGGCGCCGTGCCGCGATCCGTCCTGCCCCGACGCGCCCCCGCACCCTGCGTCCCGTAACCCCACGTCCCGTAACCCCATCCCGCATCCCGCACCGACGCTATGGAGTCCGCCATGCTGCTCGCCGCTCCCGCTGCCGAGGCGCCACCGCACACCGGTGGACTCCTGGCCCTGATACCCGGCACGGCCGGTCTGCTGACCGTCGCCGCCCTCGGAATCGCCCTCCTCCTGGTCCTGATCATCAAGGTCAGGATCCAGCCGTTCGTCGCCCTGCTCGCCGTCTCCCTCGCGGTCGGCCTGGGCGCCGGCCTCTCGGTGACCGAACTCTTCGGCACCGTCCAGAAGTCCGACGCCGTCTCCCTCATCGAATCCGGGATGGGCGGCATCCTCGGGCATGTCGCGATCATCATCGGCCTCGGCACGATGCTCGGCGCGATCCTCGAGGTCTCCGGCGGCGCCGAGGCGCTCAGCGCCCGGCTGCTGGGGATGTTCGGCGAGAAGCGCGCCCCGCTCGCCATGGGCGTCACCGGCGTGATCTTCGGCATCCCGGTCTTCTTCGACGTCGGCATCTTCGTCCTCGCGCCGATCGTCTACGCGGCGGCCAAGCGCAGCGGCAAGTCGGTCCTGCTCTACTGCATGCCGCTGCTCGCCGGCCTGTCCATGACCCACGCCTTCCTGCCGCCGCACCCCGGCCCCGTCGCCGCCGCCGGGCTGCTCCAGGTCGACCTCGGCTGGGTCATCCTCATGGGCGTCCTCGTCGGCATCCCCTCGGTGCTCGCAGCCTGGGCGTACGCCGCGTGGATCGGCAACCGCCTCTTCGTCGCCGTACCGCAGGACATGGTCGAGGCAGCCGAGGACGCGAAGGCCGCCGTGGCGGCCGAGCAGCGTGCCGCCGGCACCAGGGCACCGGAGCAGCCGGTCGCCGTCGGCACCGTGCTGGCGATCATCGGCACCCCGCTGGTGCTGATCCTGCTCGCCACGTTCTCCTCCATCGCGCTCGGCCCCAGCACCCTCCGCTCGGTCGTCGAGTTCTTCGGCCACCCCTTCACGGCGCTGACGATCGCCCTGTTCCTCGCCTACTACCTGCTGGGGCTGCGCCGCGGCTGGTCGCGCCAGTCCCTGGAGACGGTCTCGACGGCATCGCTGAAGCCGGTCGGCAACATCCTGCTCGTCGTCGGCGCGGGCGGCGTCTTCGGCGCCGTTCTCAAGGGCAGCGGAGTGGCGGAGGCCCTCGCCGATGTGTTCGAGAGCGTGGGGCTGCCGGTCATCCTGCTGGCCTACCTGATCTCGGTCGTGCTGCGGGTGGCCCAGGGCTCGGCGACGGTCGCCATCGTCACCACGGCCGGCATTGTGGTGCCGCTGATCGACGGTGCCGACCTGCCGCAGTCGCAGCTCGCGCTGATCATCATGGCCATCTCGGCGGGTTCGATATTCGCCTCGCACGTCAACGACGGCGGCTTCTGGATGGTCGCCAAGTACTTCGGGATCTCGGAGCGCGACACCCTCAAGTCGTGGACCGTCCTGGAGACGGTGCTGTCGGTGACGGGCTTCGTGGTCGCGGTCCTGATCAGCATCGTCATCTAGCGCTGCGGCGCCGCGGCCCGACAGCGCGTCCCGCGCCGAGCGGGACGGCAGCGGCCCGTACGGACGTACGAACCGCCGCCGTGCGCATTTGAACAGGAGGAGCGCCCCCGGCTCCGTCCGAGCCGGGGGCGCCCGTCATACCGCGCTCCCCCTCCGCCCGGGCCCCGGCGCGGCGGGGCCGGGCACGCTCAGCGCTCAACCGGTCGGTCGCACAACCGGTCGGTCGCTCAGCCGCTCGTGCGGCCGGTCGCTCAGCCGGTCAGTCGGAGGGGCAGTACTGCTGCTCCTTGCCGATCGAGCGGTACATGCAGTCGGCGTTCTCGACGAGCTGGAGAACCGCGTCCCGGTTGCGGCTCGTCTCCCGCTCGATCACCTCGTCCGGCGGGTAGAAGCCGCCCCCGGAGCTGGACCCCGGATACATCTCGTAGGTGTACGAGAAGATCTTCTGGTCGCCCCACATCCAGTCGTTGATCCCGCCGTCCGTGATGTACAGGTCGCTCGACTGCTGCGCGGTGTAGCCGTTGCTCGCGCCCATCTTCCGGCCGATCGCGGCGAAGGCGTCCCGGTCGTCCCGGGTCATGCCGCCGGCGGTGTCGGAGTAGGTGTAGCCGTACGGCCAGAGCACCAGTTCGCTGTACGTGTGGAAGTCGATGCCGGCCGTGATCTGCTGCTCGCCGCCGACGACCCGGCCGCGCACGAAGTCGGCGACCAGCTTCACCTCGGGCGACGACTCCGGCGCCCGGCCGCGGTAGGTCTCCGCGGAGGTGCTGCCGGAGGAGCCGCCGCAGCAGGCCCACTGGTAGTCCCAGTTGCGGTTCATGTCGGTGCCGATGTATGAGGAGCCGGTGTTGGGCTGCCGGTTCTTGCGCCACATGCGGTACGAACCGCCGGCGATGTCGTACTCGCCGCCGTCCGGGTTGAGGTCGGGCAGGATCCAGATCTCCCGGCCGTTCACGGCGTTCGTGATCCGGGAGTCGCTGCCGTAGTCCTCGCCGAACTCGCGCAGCAGGTAGAGCGCCATCTCGACGGTGAGGTGCTCGCGGGCGTGCTGGTGGTGGGTGAACAGGACCTCGGGCTCGTCCTCGTCGGTGCCGGCGTTGTCGCTGATCTTGACGGCGACGATGTCGCGGCCCTGGTAGGACTTGCCGATCACCTGCTTCCGCATGATGTCCGGGTGCTGCCGGACCTGCGAGTCGATCTCCGCCGTGGCCTCGGCGTAGTTGTGGTAGCGCGAGTCCGCGGGCGGGAAGTCGAGGGCCCGGGGGTCCTCGCCGGCCGTCCGCGCGGGCGGGCCGGCCAGTGGGTCGAGGGTGTGCCCGAGCGCGCGGATGCGGCGGGCCTCCGCGGCGTCGGTGGTGACCACGACGGAGTGGTCGCGCACCTCGTCGATGGAGGCGCCGGTGCCGGCGACACGGGTGCGCTGGGCGGCGGTGGCCGGCCCGGTGACCTCGTACTGGCGGGGCTGTTCGGCGGCCGCGGAGCCGTCGGACGCGTCCGCGCGGGTCGTGGGGGGGTGGGGGGGAGTGGCGCCGGCCTGGGCGGTGAGGGGGATGGCCAGCGCGAGTGTCATGAAAGCGGCGAAGGCGGTGACCCGGTGGCCGCGTGGATGCATTCGCATGTTCGCCCATGCTGAACTCTTGGCATGGGCTGGTCAATCATATCCGGTGGCCGGAAGCGGTCAGGCCGTTTCCGGTTGGGCCGTACGGAGCGCTACTGGCCGGAACCGCGCTCGTCGCGCTCCCCGCGAGCGCCCCTCACGCCCCGGCGTACGCCGTACCAGCACGCGCCGGCCGTGAGCACCGCCGCGCCCGTGAGCACCGACGGCGTGGGCAGCGTGCAGGCGAGCAGCAGGCAGCCCGCGAGCCCGGCGGCCGGGACGGCGCGCGGCGGACGCCCCTCGTCCCGCCGCAGCGTCCAGGCGGAGGCGT
>DOWQ01000114.1:3717-3930 GCA_003519485.1 Streptomyces sp.
GCAGGTCGACCGTCGCCGCGAGGACGACGACCACGGCTCCGACGACCAGCTCGGCCCGGTGCGGCACGTGGAAGCGCGGATGGACGGCGGCCAGCGCGTGCGGCAGGTGCCGGTCGCGGGCCATGGCGAGGGTGGTGCGCGAGACGCCGAGGATCAGCGCGAGCAGCGAGCCGAGCGCGGCGACGGCCGCCCCGGCGCGTACCACCGGCACCA
>DOWQ01000279.1 GCA_003519485.1 Streptomyces sp.
GCCCCGCGCGGTCCAGGGCGAGCGCGGCCCGCATCAGCAGCGCGTCCGGGTCGTACGGAGCCGCGGTGGACAGCCAGCGGCCGAGCCAGTCGGTGCGGGACCGGGCGAAGCGGGTCAGGAAGCCGGTGCAGTGGTCCCGGGACTCCCACTCGCCGCCCTGCCGGGTGGCGGCGAGGAGGGCGGCGGCGGGCCGGTGGTCGCCCTGCTCGGCGGCGGCCACGACGACGGAGAGGCGCTGGTCGGGCGCGTCGAGCCGTACCTCGTGATCGGGGACGAGGCCGGCGGCGAGGCGCGAGGTGTGGCGGAGCATTCGCGCGGTGCCGATCAACGCGCGGACATAAACCATCCCACCATTCAAAACGGCAGGTCGAAGCCTTGCCAGAGAGTGGTGATGACGCTTCGGTATCGGAAAATCGGTTGCCTGCCGGACGGTCAACAACAGGTAAAAAGGACGGGTGGGGACGGACGGGGGCGGACGGTCAGGTTCCGCTCAGGTCCGCTCGCTTCCGGCCGGTTCCGCTCAGTTCCGCCTCAGCATCCGGGAGGCGCCGGCCGCGACCGTGGTGGCGAGGACCCAGCCGAGCAGGATCATGACCGTGGCCGCCCACTGGTAGGCACCCTGCATCTTCCAGATGGTGTCCTGGCCCAGATTGATCACCGGCAGCAGCAGGTCGAGGGCGTACAGCGCGGGGTCCCAGTGCGGTGAGCCCTCGTTGCTGATCGCCCGCGGTTCGAGCCGGGAGAACAGCAGCGCCCCGGCCGCCCACAGCAGGGCCATCCAGACCGCGGCCCGGCCCGGCCGGTAGCCGTACGCCACCGTCCAGTCCTGCAGGAACCCCCACAGCTTGCCGGCCAGCGGCAGCGTCTCCCGGCGCCGCCGCTGCTTGGCGAGCAGCACCTCACGCGCGTCCGCGTCCTCGCCGCTCGCCCGCAGCGCATTGGACAGCTGTTCGTACGGCTCGGGGGCGTACTCGGGGGTGGCGGCGGCGATCCACTCCAGCCGCTTGGCGAGCGGGAACTGGCCGCGCGGGATCAGCGTCTCGTAGCCGAAGCCGGCCATTGCCAGGCCTCCCGGGCCGGGCCAGCTCGACGCCCGGTCCACCAGGTTGACGACCTTGGCGCCGGACAGCACGACCCGCCCGCGCTGCGGCCGCTCGCACAGGAACCGCAGCTCGGGCGTCTGTATCCGGCGCAGCGAGAGCTCCTGGTCGGACTCCAGCACGAAGCGGGCCTGCTCGAAGTCGACGGCGTCGCCGAACCGCCCGTCGTCGAGCCGCACGCCGCCCTCGCACTCGAACCGCTGCATCCGGGTGCCGCGCATCGGGGTGGTGGTGACGCCGTACGGCGGGGTGGTGCCGCTGGCGAACGGCGAGCTGCTGAGCCCGGCCGCCGTCAGATAGAGGGTGCGCTCGACGGTGAGCTGCGGGGCGTTGAGCGCCCGCCGCCCGTGCGGGTTGCGCAGCCGGCTGCCGCGCAGGCTGAGCGAGACGCCGACCTGGGCGCCCCGCAGGCTGATCTCGCCGTACGACTCGATCATCTCGGCCTGCAGGTCCTGGGCGACGCTCAGCCCGTCGGCGGCGATCGACCGGCCCTTGCGGTCCCGGTCCACGGTGAGCTGGTTCAGCAGCAGGTCGGTGCCGATCTGGGCGTCGGTCAGCCGGATGCCGCGCTCGACGGTGCAGCGCGGCAGGTGCAGATCGCCCTCGGTGTGCAGCCGGGCGGCCTCGAAGCGCGGGATGCGGCAGCCGACCATCCGCAGCGTGGTGAAGCGGGCCTCGGGGAGGAGTATCTCCTTCTCGAAGCGGCAGTTGTGCATCTCGACATACGGCTCGACGGTGCCGCCGGCCAGATCGAGGGTGCCGGTGACGTACGCGCCGTTCAGCTTGAGCGCGGTGACCCTGCCGGGCTGCGGCGCCGGGCCGTCCAGCAGCAGCAGCGCGACCACGCGGGCGCGCACACTGCGGTCCGGCCCCCAGTGGTACTGGCCGTTCGGATCGTCGTGGACGGGGTTGCGGCTGCGCACGTCGTGCGTGCTGCCGTTGCGGAACGCCTGCCACATGCCCCATTCCGCCGGGGTGAGCTCCAGAGACGCCGGCGGTTCGCCGTCACCGGGCACGGTCACTTGGCCCATCCCTCCTCGTCCCCACGACCCCCACGGCCCGTACGAACAGTCCCATTCCCGCTGTGTGACGGAACGAACGCCAACGGTCATGGTGACTCTAGGGGGTCGTATCAATGAGTGATACAGGCGGCCGGTCCGCTCGCCGGGTCTGAGACACTTGACCGCGTGATCTCCCGAATCGACCTGCGCGGCGACGCCCTCCCCGAGGGGGCGGCCCTGCGCGACCTGCTGCCACGAGCCGAGTTCGATGTGGAGGCCGCCCTGGAGAAGGTGCGGCCGATCTGTGACGACGTACGCCATCGTGGCACCGCGGCGATGATCGACTACGCGCGGCGGTTCGAGGGCGTCACCCTCGACCGGATCCGGGTCCCCGCCGAGGCGCTCGACCGCGCCCTCGCCGAGCTGGCCCCGGCCGTCCGCGCCGCCCTGGAGGAGTCGGTCAGGCGCGCCCGCATCGTGCACCGCGCGCAGCGCCGCACCGACCACACCACGCAGGTGGTGCCGGGCGGCACCGTCACCGAGCGCTGGGTACCGGTCGAGCGGGTCGGCCTGTACGTCCCCGGCGGCCTCGCGGTCTACCCGTCCTCCGTGGTGATGAACGTCGTCCCGGCCCAGGAGGCCGGCGTCGAGGGCATCGCGGTCAGCTCGCCCCCGCAGGCGGAGTTCGGCGGTCTGCCGCACCCGACGATCCTCGCCGCCTGCGCCCTCCTCGGCGTCGACGAGGTCTACGCGGCGGGCGGCGCCCAGGCCGTCGCGATGTTCGCGTACGGCACCGACGAGTGCCGCCCGGTCAACCTCGTCACCGGCCCCGGAAACATCTACGTCGCCTCCGCCAAGCGCCTGCTCAAGGGCCGGATCGGCATCGACGCCGAGGCCGGGCC
>DOWQ01000461.1 GCA_003519485.1 Streptomyces sp.
CAGCTGAAGCGCCCGCGCCACATCGGCGGCCCCGGGCCGGTCGTGTCCCGCCAGGTCGGCGGCGGTCCACGCGACCCGGAGCACCCGGTCCAGGCCGCGGGCCGTGAGCAGGCCGCGTTCCATGTCGCGCTCGGCCTCCCAGAGAGCGCCGTCCACGGGCCGCCACCGGGTGCGCAACTCATGCCCGGGCACCTCGCTGTTGAGCCGCCAGGGAGTCCCGGCCAGCCGGGCGGCGGCCCGCTCCCGGGCCTCCAGCACCCGACCCGCCACCACCCCGGTGGTCTCGCCGCCCGTGGCGCAGCCGGTGAGCTCCATCCTGCTGACCGGCTCGACCTCGACCCTGAGGTCCACCCGGTCCAGCAGCGGACCGGAGAGCCGGGCCTGATAGCGCCGGATCACCGACGGCGGGCATTCGCAGCCGGCTCCGAGCAGCGAGTGCCGGCCGCAGGGGCACGGATTCGCCGCCAGCACCAGCAGGAACCGGGCGGGGAGCCGCATGACCCCGGCGCTGCGGGCGACCACGACATGACCGGACTCCAGGGGCTGCCGCAGTGCGTCCAGCGCCCGCCCGCTGAATTCCGGCGCTTCATCGAGAAACAGCACCCCCCGGTGAGCGAGGGAGACGGCGCCGGGTCTCGGCAGTCCATTGCCTCCGCCGATGAGCGACGGCATGGTCGCGGAGTGGTGCGGCGCGCAGTACGGCACCGTGTCCACCAGCGGCTTTCCGGGCGGCAGAATGCCGGCGACCGAGTGGACGGCGGTGACCTCCAGGGATTCCCGCCGGGTGAGCGGCGGCAGCAGCGCGGGCAGCCGCTCGGCGAGCATGGTCTTGCCCGCGCCGGGAGGCCCTTTGAGATAGAGGTGGTGTCCCCCCGCGGCGGCCACTTCGAGCGCCATCCGGGCGGACCGCTGCCCGGCCACATCGGCGAGGTCCGGCGCGGACTCCTCCCCCGGCCGGGCGGCCAGCCCGGCCATGGCGCCCGAGCCGGGCAGGGCGAGGCCCGCCAGCATTGGATCCGGCCGCCCCTCCCCCGTCTGCGGCGTCTCCTCCTCGGGGACCGGCTCATCGGCCAGGACGGCGATCAGCTGCCGCAGGCTGCGCACGCCGAGGACGGAGATGCCGGGCACGAGGGAGGCCTCGGCCACGGTCTGCTCGGGGACGACCACCTGCTGGTGGCCGGCGGCGGCCGCGGCGAGGACGGCGGGCAGCACGCCCCGGACGGGCCGGACCCGGCCGTCGAGCCCGAGCTCGCCGATCATCATCAGGTCGGCGATCTCCCGCGGGTCGATCCGCTCGGCGGCCGCGAGGACCGCGCAGGCCACGGCCAGGTCGAAGCCGCTGCCGCTCTTGGGCACGGAGGCCGGGCTGAGCCCGACCGTGAGCTTTTTCTGCGGCCACTCGGCGCCGGAGTTGACCACCGCGGCACGGACCCGGTCCCGGCTCTCCACCAGGCTCTTGTCCGGCAGCCCGACGAGGGCGAAGGCGGCCAGCCCCGGTTCGAGGTCGGCCTGCACCTCGACCACCACGCCCTCAACGCCGACCAGCGCGACCGAACAGGTACGGGCGAAGCCCATCAGGCCACCCCCCGTGCGTGCTCCACGACCGGGGCGCCGCGCCCGGGCAGGAGCACGCCCACCAGGTCGATCCGCACTCCGCCCGGCGGCGGACCGCAATGCCGCACCAGCCAGCGCTCCGCGAGCCAGCGGGCGGCCAGCCGCCGCAGCCGCGCCGCCTTCCGGCGGGGCACGCCCGCCATCGGATGCTCGTACCCACCGAGCCGTCGAGTCTTGACCTCGCAGATCACCAGGGCGTCGCCGTCGCGGGCGACGATGTCGATCTCGCCCTCCCGGCAGCGCCAATTGCGCTCCAGGACCGTCATCCCCGCCTCGGCCAGCCGCCGTGCCGCCAGGTCTTCCCCGTAGCGGCCGAGCGCTCCTCGCGCGTTCACCGGCACCACCTCCGGGACCGACTGTGCCGGGTCCGGGGGATCGCGGTGGATCTTGAACGAAAGGGGTGGACTACTCCGCGGTTGTGGACAACTCGGTCACTCGTCCGAGCGAGACTGCGGGCCCTGGCTCACTCACTGCGGGGGCTGCCTCCCTGCGGGAGTGCTCACTCACGGGGCCGCTCACTCACTGGGGAGAGCTCACTCACTGCAGGGGGTCGGCTCACTCACTGCGGCCCCGGCCGGCCCGGGCTCACTCACCGAAGCCGGACTCGCCCGGCATCTCGAGGTCGCTCTTGTTGAGCTCCTCGATGTTCACGTCCTTGAAGGTCAGCACCCGCACCTGCTTCACGAACCGCGCGGGCCGGTACATGTCCCAGACCCAGGCGTCCGCCATCGAAACCTCGAAGAAAACCTCACCCTGCACCGAGTGCACCTGCATCTCGTAATCATTGGTGAGATAGAAGCGGCGTTCGGTCTCGACCACGAATTTGAACAGCCCGACGACGTCGCGGTACTCCCGGTAGAGCTTCAGCTCCATCTCGGTCTCGTACTTCTCGAGGTCTTCGGCGCTCATGGCATGGTCCCCTTCAGCCTTGCGTCCCCCTATTGTGCGTCAGGCCCGCTCGGTCTCCAGGACCACGGGCGCACTCGGAGGACCCTCGTCGAGCAGCGTGCGCAGCAGTTCGGCGAGCCTGGTCGGATACACCGTCTCACGCAGCGTGGACAGTTCCCCGGAGGTCCACCACCGGAGCCCCGTGACGCTGCGCCGTTCCAGCTCTGTCCAGCCTCCCGTCTCCGTCCGGGTCCGTGTCGTCCGAGCCAGGTAGTACCACTCGTCCTGGTCCCAGCGGCACCCGTCGAAGGGGAACGAGCAGCTGCGCCGCCACAGCACAGGCCCCAGCCGGATGCCGGTGATCCCGGTCTCCTCGGCCACCTCCCGCCGCGCCGCCTCCTCCCGGCTCTCACCGGCCTCCACCCCGCCGCCCGGCGTGAACCACCAGGTCGACGCCGGGTCCGCCGGCTCGCGCCCGTGGAGCAGCAGTATCCGGTCGTCCGGGTCGAGCAGCACGACACGCGCGACCTTGCGCGGGCCCTCAGCCACCGGCCCGCGCCGTCCGCCGGCGGCTCGCACGCCGGGCGACCGGCCCGTACGCGGCCCCGGCCAGAATCAGTA
>DOWQ01000754.1 GCA_003519485.1 Streptomyces sp.
CCTCGTCGGAGTGGTCGTCGGCGGGCGAAGCGGCGCTCTCCTGGCGGCCGGCGGGCGGGATGCCGCAGGCGCTGAGCGCGCCGACCCCGCCGAGGGCGAGCGCGCCGCTGCCCGCGGCGCGGAACAGCTTCCGGCGGGTGAGGGCGCCGCGGCCGTTCGTCACGTTCCTGCGCATGGCGGCGATCTGCGGCGGGGACAGTCTGCCGGGCTCGAACTGCTGCATTGCTGTAGTGCCCTTTCGCGGAATTGCCGGGGGGACGTGGCGGAGGCGGCGGCGTGCGGGGGAGGCGCCGGCGGGCCGTGGCGGTGGCGGTGGTTGCGGCCGCTGGTGCGGCGGACGAGGCGGAGCCGGAAGCGTAATCGGGGATGTGGTCCGGGTGCGTCGAGGCGTGGTCGGGGCCGGGGGCCCGGCCGGTGGTCAGCGGGCCCCGAAGACCGTGCGGTGCCAGCTCTTGCGGGCCACCGCGGTGTTGTCGTACATCACGTGCTTGACCTGCGTGTACTCCTCGAAGGAGTAGGCCGACATGTCCTTGCCGTAGCCCGAGGCGCCGTACCCGCCGTGCGGCATCTCGCTGAGGATGGGGATGTGGTCGTTGACCCAGACGCAGCCCGCCATGATCTCGCGGGTCGCGCGGCCCGTGCGGTAGACGTCACGGCTCCAGGCGGAGGCGGCGAGCCCGTACGGCGAGTCGTTGGCCAGCGCGATGCCTTCGTCGTCGCTGTCGAACGGCAGCACCACGAGGACCGGTCCGAAGATCTCGTCGCGGACGATCTCGCTGTCCTGTGACGCGCCGGTGATGAGGGTGGGGCGGTAGTACGCGCCCTTGGCCAGCTCCTCCCCCGGGGCCTCGCCGCCGGTGACGACGGTGGCGTAGCCGCGGGCCCGGTCGACGAAGCCCGCCACCCGGTCACGCTGGGCGGTGGAGACGAGTGGGCCGAGGTCGGTGTCCGGGTCGAACGGATCGCCGAGCCGTACGGACGTCATCAGGTCGGCGACGCCGGCTACAAAGGCCGCGTAGAGCGGGCGCTGGACGTAGGCGCGGGTGGCGGCGGTGCAGTCCTGGCCGGTGTTGATCAGTGAGCCGGCGACGGCGCCGTGCACGGCCGCCTCCAGGTCGGCGTCGTCGAAGACCACGAACGGGGCCTTGCCGCCGAGTTCGAGGTGCAGCCGCTTCACGGTCCGGGTGGCGATCTCGGCGACGCGCCGGCCGACGGGTGTGGAGCCGGTGAGGGAGGTCATCGCGACGTCCGGGTGGCCGACCAGGCGCTCGCCCGCGTCCTTGCCCGCGCCGCTGACGATGTTGACGACGCCGTCCGGGATGCCTGCCTCGGTCGCCGCGCGGGCGAACATCAGCGAGGTGAGCGGGGTCAGTTCGGCGGGCTTCAGCACGATCGTGTTGCCCGCGGCGATGGCCGGGAGTACCTTCCAGGCGGCCATCTGGAGGGGATAGTTCCAGGGCGCGATCGAGCCGATGACGCCGATCGGCTCGCGGCGTACGTACGAGGTGTGGTCCGCGCTGTACTCCCCCGCGGACCGGCCCTCCAAGTGGCGGGCGGCGCCCGCGAAGAAGGCGGCGTTGTCGATGCTGCCGGGCACGTCGAACTCTTCGCTCAGCCGGACCGGCTTGCCGCACTGCAGCGACTCGGCGTACGCCAACTCGCCCGCCTGCCCGGCGAGCACGCCCGCCAGCCGGTGCAGCGCGTCGGAACGCTCGCCCGGGGTCGCGCCGGACCACTCGGGGAACGCGTCGGCGGCGGCTGCGACGGCGGCGTCCACATCGGTGACGCCGGCCAACTCGTACTCGTACACCCGCTCGCCGGTGGCGGGGTCGACGACGGCGTGCCCGCGGCCGGAACCGCCGTGCCGCGGCCGCCCGGCGATGTACTGCGCGCCGTCGGCGAAGCGGTCCTGCACCGGGAAACGACTGCCCATGACACGCTCCTCCGCCGCGCTGCCCGTCCGGGAGGACGGGCGTAGCTTCAGGTCGATGTGAGGGTCGATCGTGACAGAGCTATGCCCATGCAACAAGGGATTCCGTTGTTTCCTTTTGATTAAGCAACGGAATCTGTCATCGGGAGGAGTGGAGCAGGTGGCGGTCATCCAGTCGGGGCACGGGTGCGCCGAGGGAGGAACCGGGCAATTCGAAGGGAGGTGCTCCGGCAGGTCCGGGCGGGGCTTCGGCACCCGGGGTACGGGCAGGCAGGCGTCACGGTGCCGCAGGACCGGCGGCCCGGGCTCGGGAGGGCCGGGGTGCCGGTTTGCCAGGTGCCGGGGATCGGTGTCACGGCGTCGGGGCGGGCGTCCCGGGGGCGCGCGATCGGCCGACCGGCGGGGTGGCGGCCCGGCGGTGTGCCCGCGGCCGACGGCTCAGCTGTCGGCGGTCAGCAGGAGTGGCTCNNCGCGCCGGACGTGACCAGGGCGTTGTAGGTGTCGTCGTACGGTTCGTCATAGCGGTCCAGGTCGCTCACGAGGCCGAGGATGAACAGGGTCAGCACGAGGATGCCGGCGACGACCGTCACCGACCCGAGGATCACGCCCGTCAGCGCTTGGCCGGCGTTGGTGGCCTCGCCCCTCGCGGCCTTGGAACGGCCGACGGCTCCGAAGATCACCGCGAGTATGCCGAGGATGATCGCGACGGCGGAGCCGACCACGGTCACGACGAGGCAGGCGCCGATGATGCCGAGCACCATGCCGGTCGTGCCCAGGCCGTTGGCCGGGGGCGCCGGCGGGGCCGGGGGCCACCCGCCCGGGCCGGGGAGCGGGCCGCCGGGATAGCCGTAGCCGTACCCCGGGGGGACCGCCGGGACGGGCCCGGCGGCGTATCCGGCGTACGGGTCGACGCCGTACGGTCCGCTGCCGTAGGCCGCGGGG
>DOWQ01000584.1 GCA_003519485.1 Streptomyces sp.
TCGACTACCCGAGAGCGGCCCGCTGCAACCGCGCGGCCGGCTCGCCGTTGGTCCGTCCGGTCCGCTGCACCGTCCGGCCGCACTGCGGACCGGGTGCACCGGGGCTTTCCGCCGCTTCGCGGCGAACACAACCGGTCGGCCGGGCGACGGAGGGCAGAAGGGCACACCGCCCGGCAGTGGGACACGAAAGACAGGAGTCGGGGCCGCAGGAGGGGAGTCCGGAACAATCCCGTGTATCTGTGGACGCGACCAGGCCGAGTCAAAGTCCTAGCCCATTCGGCTTGGTCCCGGACCACGGGGAAATGGACATGGCCTCGCCCACCCACGTCGAAAAATAGATTACTTACGACCTATTTGTCTGCTCGGTGATCGAGCAAACATCCGAGGAGTGACCATGACCGGAGAACCGACCGCGATGACGCCCGGGGCGGCCATGACCCTGGCCGCGATCGCGGCGACGGGAGCGCCTCCCCGTCCGTCGGGCGAGACCCTGTCGGCGCAGAAGCAGCGCATCGCCACCGGCGTCACCCAGCAACTGTCCGATCCCACCCTGGCGACGCAGGGCGTGTGGGAACTGGCGTGGCTCGCGCTGAGCCCGGACAACGCGAACATGGTGTACGTCGCGAGAAACACCTCCGGCCCGAACGAGTTCGCCGTGGTCGTCCGGGGGTCGAACGCCAACGTGACCGACATGCTGGAGGACCTCGACGTCGGCACGGTGGTCCCATTCACCGGCGGCGGATCGGCGCAGCCGGTCTCCGTCTCGAAAGGTGCCATGACGGCGTTCACTCAGGTCATGAGCATGACCAGCCCAACTCCAGGGAGGGGCGACGCCAAACTCGAACAGATGGTCGCCACTCTCCTCACGGGCGCGCCCCCCAAGGCGACGGTCTACGTGATCGGTCACAGCCTGGGCGGCTGCCTCGCGACCGTCATTGCGCAGTACCTGCAGGCGCGGCCCTGGAACAACCTCGCGCCGCAGTTCGGGGTGCTCACCTTCGCCGCTCCCACTGCCGGTCTGCAGGACCTCGCCGACCAGTTCAACAAGGTGAAGTGGTGTGTGAACGAGGGGTACGTCAACGCCTACGACATGGTGCCACTAGCCTGGGCCGGCCTCGACACCGCCAAGGGGTGGTACCCCAAATCCGTCGGACCGGTCGCGCCCCTCGACGTGCAGGACATCCTCATCCCGGAGATCGAAGCCCTCACCGGGCCGAACGTCTACGTCCAGCCTGACAACGTCAACACGCTGAACCCCGGCTCTTACAAGCCCTACGACCCCAACGCGGTCAACAGTTCGGTCGAGGACTTCCTGGCCCAGGTCGCCTTCCAGCACGCCAACTCCACGTACCTCGACCTGCTGAACGCGCCACTGCTGCCCACCGCGCCGGTGGTGACCACGATCAGCCCCGCTGTCGGCCAGGAGGGCACGCAGATCGTCATCAATGGCAAGGGCTTCGGCGCGGACAGTGTGGTCGATTTCGGCACGGCCCCTTGCACGCGCTTCACCATCGACAGCGACACCCGGATCACCGCGACCGTGCCCGCCGGGGTCGGCGTCGTCGAGGTTCGGGTCACGGGCAGTCTGGGTACCTCCCCGGCCGTCCCGTTCGGACAGTTCGCCTACGGCGGGCCAGAACCCGTGGTGGTCACCGGCATCAGCCAGAACACGGGGACGGCCGGACGAAAGGTCACCATCACGGGCGTGGGTTTCGCCGCCGATCCCACGGTGTACTTCGGAAAGAACGCCGCGACGACCGTCACGTACGAGTCGCCGACCCAGATCACCGCGCTGGCGCCGTCGTCGGGTTCTGTCCGCAGCAGGACCAAGGACGTCAGGGTGCTGGTGAACGGCTACCTGGCTCCCGCCAGTCCGGCCGACGAGTTCACCTACACCGACTGATACCGGCACACGACCCGACGATGGTGGTGGCACCCGAGACAGGTCCACCACCATCGTGCGGGCGCATCAACACGCGACCGGCGCCCGTCTCGAGCACCACGGGCCACTGGATACGACAAGCGGGGCCACGTCTGCACCGGCACTGCGACGGCCGCAGCCCTCACCGTCCGGAGCCCGCAACATGATCGGCCGGACAGGCCTAGCGCTCCTCGTAGTCGTCCGGGGTGACGCCGGCCTCCTCGAGTGCCTCCCGCATGCCCCGGCCTGCGCCCTCGTCGCCCCGGTCCGCCTCTTCCGCGGACCTCCCGAGGGTGTCGTCGGTCGTCTCGGTCTTCTCCTGGTTCTCCTCGGGCACGGTCATGGGGATTCCTCCTTGTGCTGGAGCTGCCGTTCGCGGATACGGGCGAACGGTGCGGCCCCCGAGTACCCGACGGCGTCCCGTCCCATGCACCCGGTCCACCGAGTCCCGACCGCGCCGCGTCCGTCTGCCGCGGGCGGTCCGCCGGTCCGCCGAGTCCGCCGGTCCAACACGTCCGTCCGCCGGGCGCGCGCCCGGTCAGCCGCCCAGCTCCGCCACCGCGGCCTGCAGACGGCTCGCCACCTCGTCCAGCTCGTGGTCGGGCGGGTCCGTGGTGCCCAGCTGCGCGGCGAGATCGTCGCGGGTCAGGAGCTCGACGGCTCCCCGGTACGGAGCCGTGCCCAGGTCCACCGCGGAGAGGACCCGTTCCCGGCCCTCGACGATGACCAGGGTGGGCCGCTCCGCCGGGGAGTGCAGCAGGAGCCGGAGGTGCTCGCGGGTGATCACACGCTTCCCCTTCGAGAGTGACGGTCCGGCCCTTCGGACCGCGTTCGCGGCGTCCATGGCGACAGCCGGGTGCCCCCGCCGGTGGGAGTCATTCCCCCGCTCGGATCAATGGCGCGCCGTCCCTCCCGCCCGGCACAGCGGTCGCTCAAACGCTCCGCAGGGCCTGGAGCGCGGAACGGGCCTGCTGCGCCGTGAGTGCACCGAGCGCGCCGTGGCCGTCCGCCTGCCCGCTCGCGATCGGCTCCAGCAGATTCCGCAGGGTGACGCACTCCCCGGCCGGGGTGCTCAGACAGATGAGCCCTTCCGGGCCCCTGCGAACGGTCAGCCCCGGCTCGTCCGTGCTCATCCACTGGCCGTAAGTGGTGTTGTCCATCGGGCCATTCTGCAAAACGGCAGGCCCGCGCGCAGGAACACCGTGCGAAAGTCATGAGGAAGGAGTACGGAGGTCCGGCGTACGGGCGTGACGGAGGGGCGTGCGGCCCCGTCGGCGCGCCGGGCACCTGCCCTCGCGCCTCCCCCGCGGCCGGCTCAGACGGCGTGGAAGAGGGCGCTCAGCTCCTCGGCCCGCATCTCGGCCCCGTAGGCCTTGGTGCCGGGCTGGTGCTTGCGGCCACCCTGGCCGAGATTCCCCGCGTCGACCGGGTCGAAGCCGATGTCCCGGATCAGGCCGGCGACCACGGCCTTGGCGTCCTCGTCGCTGCCGGAGATCGGGATGGCCAGCCGGTCGGGCGCCCCCTTCGGGCGGTCGCCGTCGCGCAGGTTCTCCCAGTAGATGGCGTTGAACGCCTTGACGACGTTGGCGCGGGTGTGGGCGCGGATCCGCTCGCTGGAGGTCGTGGCGTCGCTGTCGAGTTCGGGGTCGTGCCCGTCGCGCTCGGCGTAGTAGTTGCAGGTGTCGATGACGACCTTGTCGCGCAG
>DOWQ01000518.1 GCA_003519485.1 Streptomyces sp.
TGCCGGTCGAGCCGGTAAGCGGCAAAGTGGTCGGCGTTGGTATCGACACCGATCATGCCGTTCACGCGGGCGGTCTCCAGCGGGATGGTCTGGAGGGCCGGGCGTTGCCAGGATGCGGTCAGGTACCAGCGTCCGCGTTCCACCTCGAGATGGATGCGGTAGGCCACGGCCCTGTTGCTGTCGATCCTGTCCCGCCACTCCTGTCCCCGATGCGCGAAGGCGACCTTGGAGGCGAGGACGTACCGGCCGTGTTTGCCGTTGGCCAGGTGGGCCAACGGGGCCGGGAGCTTGATAGAGGCTTCGCCGCCGGGGGTGACGCGGATCGTCTCGTTGCCGAAGCGTTTGCCCGACTCTCCATCGGCGCTGAGGAACCACCGCTCAGCCTCCCACCGCTTGCGCCACTGGGCCTCGGTGAGCTGCGCGGCTTCGAGGTTGTTCCGGTTCCCCAGGAGTTTCCGGCCGCCGCGCACCACGTGCACGACACCGTCCTCACGGTCAGCGCGGGCGGCGTCGAGGCGGTGTTCCAGCGTTGCCAGCCGGCGGGACTTCTGAAACCACTCGCCCTTCGACCGGTAGCCGCCCGGAGCCCGCTTCGTGCCCTTCTCCCCGATCGGCTGGGACAGGCGGTGCATCAACGTGCGGACGCCCGCTTCGAGGTTCTGGATGTGGGCGAGCTGGCAGCGGCGGGACAGCGCCCACTGATCGTGGGTGGCCTTCGTAATACTCCCGGCCCAGCGCGAGGAGGACTCGGCGGTCAGGTCACGCTTGCGTGCCGCCCACGTATCCGTGGAGTGCACAAGACCGTCCGTGCAACGGGACGCCAGGTCACGGGACGCCAGAGTCCCAAGATGCTCTCCGACCAGGCGCAACACCCTCTCGTCCTCGGGTGTGAGGTGCCTCAGACGGTCGCGTATCGCCACACCGGATGGACCGAGGGTCACGAACGGTGCGTCGATCGCGCGCAGTTGCTTCTTGTCCGGCTTCGGCTCAGACATTGGCCGCCGCAGCCTCAAGGGCCTTGCGGGCGCGGTTCTTCGCGGAACGTTGACCGTACAGGCGGGCATAGAACGACGTCAGCACGTCCACGATGTCCTGCACCAGGTCGTCATCGACCTCGCCCTCATCAAGCACCACCAGGCGACGCCCGGTCGCCGCGAGCGCGGCCTCGACCAATTCGACATTCATCCGGCCAAGGCGGTCCTTGCGCTCCACGACGACCGTCGTCACGTCCGGATCAGCCAGCAGGCGACGTGCCTTCGTGCGCGAGCCGTTCATGCCGGAGGCGATCTCCGACTCGATGCGCACCACCCGGTGCCCGGCCTTCGCCGCCCACTCCGACAGCCGTGCCGTCTGCCGGGCGAGGTCGTCCTTCTGGTCGTGCGAGGAGACACGGGCGTACAGGCCCACCCCGCCCGTCACGGAGGGTGAGGAGTTCGCCTCGATGTTCACCAGGATCGTGCGCGGCCCCACACGCTCAGCAGGCACCGGCAACACGCCCTCACGAAACCAGCGATACGCGGTCTGCCGATGCACACCGTTCGCTTCCGCCCACTCCGTAAGATTCACAGCCGAGATCGTAACATCGCCTGAACGCACTAACACTCACTCAAACGACCGTAGAAGCGAACAGTTGAACACCCACGCTGAGCGGGGCTGCCGACAGCCGGCTGTCCCCAAGCCGACCGGCCCGAGCCGCGTTTCCGCCGCGATGGCCACCCCCGCCCGCGCTTCGACACGAGGCCGGGCACGCCCCCGAGGGTCCGGGCCGCCGGCGGCCGTCCGTGACCAGCCGGCGTACGCGCCGGACATCCGCCGTCCCTGCCCGGCAGCCGGGTGATCCATGCCGCCATGCGGGTGACATCGCAGCGGGGCAGGTCGCGTTCCGCCCCGTCCGGCGGGGACGATGACGCAGGAGCGACATGTGCGCCGGGGCGGCATCGCCGGGGAAACCCTCACGGCAACCGTCCCCGTTGCCGCGCGCTCCACGCCGCCGGCAAACGGAAGTACCGATCAGGCGCGCGCGGCCGGTTCACCACCCGCGCCGCCCCACGCTCCGCACGATTGACCCGCTCGGTCACCGGCCGATCACGACATGACTACCACGCGCCCTTCCCAGGGCCTCCGGAGGTAAGCCCTATGCCGTCATACATCGACCACACCGGTGCCTTCCCGGCCCCGTTCACGGAACTCCGCCCTCCCGAGGCGGGCACCTGGCTGCACAGCGGCGCCGCCGCAGCACGCCGGCACGAGTACGGAGAGCCGGCCTCCTTCCCCCTGTGACGCCGCCGCGGCTGAGCGCGCGGGGGCCCACGCCGTCCGCTCCGGCCGCCGTCGCAGGGCCGCGCGCGACCGCGCCAGTGGGCTCCCGTCGTCCCACGGTTAGGACACCATGTCTTCCCTCCCCATCCGGGCCACGCTCCGGCAGGACTTCACCGCGTCACTCGTCGTCTTCCTCGTCGCGCTGCCGCTGTGTGTCGGCATCGCCGTCGCCTCGGGCGTACC
>DOWQ01000099.1 GCA_003519485.1 Streptomyces sp.
CGCGGCGCGTACGGGCGGCGGTTCGGCCGTACCGGACGCGGCCGGGGGCGGCACGACTCGTACGACGCGCCCGTACGGTCCCGTGCCGGGCGACCTCCGGGCGTCAGTCCCAGTCGCTCTCCTGGACGGGCTTGCGGGCCTCCCGGCTGCGGGACCACGGGGCCCGGCCGGTGGCGTGGAGGGCGTTCACCGCGACGATGCCGAGCCAGGTGACGATCAGCCCGGGCAACTGCTCGTTGACGGTGGCGATCGCCGACAGCGGCACGGCGACGATCAGCGAGATGATGCCGAATCCGTAGCGCTCGCCGAAGCTGTCGCCGTCGCTACGGGCAGCGGCACCCGGCGGGTGGGAGCCGCGCGCGACGACCATCCGGCTTTCGGCGAGCTGCCGCCGCACGCGGCGGTCGACGGCGCCGTCCAGCTTCTCCAGGAACGAGTCGACCAACTCCGACTCGTACTCCGGACCGAGTTCCCTGCGTGCGTCCAGGGTGGCGTCGAATTCCTTCTTGAGCTCCGGGTCACGGGCTTCCATGCCGACCACGCTAGAGATCCGGACGGCCTGCCACAGTGGGGCTGTCCCCCCAATCGCGGGCCGGGCCCGCACCCGTGGCCCGCCTCCGATCCGGTCGAACGGCCCGCGACCCGGGCACACGGCCGGACCGCGAGCATGGCCTGAGCCGGAACATGTCTCAACCGGGAGCATGACCCGGGCCGGACCGGACCGGACCGGGCCGATCCGGTCGGGCCGGCCTGCCGTGCCCGGCATCCGGTCCGCCACCGACCCGTCCGGGGCCCCGCCCCTGGCGGTGCCGTCGTCCCGTAGGAAGGTATGTCCGTGACTGATTCACTGCTGCCCGCACTCCTGTCCGGTGCCGGGGACCGGCCCGACGCACTCACCGTCGACGGACGGTCCTGCTCGCGCGAACAGCTGCTGGGAGCGGCGGGCGCGGTGGCGGCCCGGATCGGCGGGGCGACGGCGGTTGCCGTGCACGCGGACGCGTCGCTGGAGACGGTCGTCGCGGTGGTCGGAGGGTTGCTGGCCGGGGTGCCGGTGGTGCCGCTGCCGCCTGACGCCGGTCCGGCCGAGCGGGGGCACATCCTGCGCGACTCCGGGGTCGAACTGCTGCTCGGGCGGCTGTCGGTGGCCCCGGACGCGGCCGAGGGACCGTCGGCCGGTGGTGCACAACCGACCGGTGCTGTCGGCGCGAGCGCCGTACCGGCGGGATCGTCCGTACGGGGAGGGACGCCCGGTCCGGCAGGCACGGCAGGCACGGCAGACACGGCAGGCACGGCAGGACCGGGCGAACCGTCCGGACCCGCCGGGGCCTCCGGACCGGCCGTGCCCCGGGTGCCCTTCGTGCCGGTCGACCTCGGCGAGCGTGCGGCCTGGAGCGCGCCCGAGCCGGACCCGGACAGCACAGCGCTGATCCTCTACACCTCGGGCACCACCGGCGCGCCCAAGGGCGCGCTGATCCCGCGGCGCGCCGTGGCGGCCGTCCTGGACGGGCTCGCGGACGCCTGGGAGTGGACGGCCGGGGACACGCTCGTGCACGGACTGCCGCTGTTCCACGTGCACGGCCTGGTGCTCGGCGTGCTGGGCGCGCTGCGCACGGGCAGCCGGCTGGTGCACACCGGTCGGCCGACCCCGGAGGCGTACGCGGCGGCCGGCGGCAGCCTGTACTTCGGGGTGCCGACCGTGTGGTCGCGGGTCGTGGCCGACCCCGCCGCCGCACGCGCACTCAGCGGTGCGCGGCTGCTGGTATCGGGCAGCGCGCCGCTCCCCGCACCCGTCTTCCGCGATCTCGAACAGCTGACCGGCCAGCGGCCCGTCGAGCGCTACGGCATGACCGAGACCCTGATCATCCTGTCGACCCGCGCCGACGGGGAGCGCCGCCCCGGCTCGGTCGGGCTCCCGCTGCCGGGCGTGCGGACCCGGCTCGCGGCCGAGGAGGGCGCCGAGATCGGGGAGTTGCAGCTGACGGCGCCGACGCTCTTCGCCGGCTACCTGAACCGCCCCGAGGCGACGGCCGGCTCCTTCACGGCCGACGGCTGGTTCCGTACGGGCGACATCGCGGCCGTCGGCCCGGACGGCCACCACCGCATCGTGGGCCGCGCCTCGACCGACCTGATCAAGTCGGGCGGCTACCGGATCGGCGCGGGCGAGGTGGAGAACGCGCTCCTGGACCACCCGGCGGTGCGCGAGGCGGCGGTCGTCGGCGCCCCGCACTCGGACCTCGGGCAGCAGGTCGTGGCGTACGTCGTGGCCGATGGCGTGACCGAGCGGGAGCTGACCGACTTCGTCGCCGGACAGCTGTCCGTGCACAAGCGCCCGCGCAGGGTCCGCTTCCTGGACGCGCTGCCGCGCAACGCCATGGGGAAGTCCCAGAAGCGGCTGCTCCCGCCGCTGTGAGGGTTTGCCCGCTGCCGGGGCAGCGGGCTGCATAGACTCATACAGGTCAATGAATCTCTGAATGGCTTACCCGGGCGCGTGGTCCGAGGAACGGAGGTCCGATGACCGGGACCGGAGCCGGGGCCGGCACGGGGAGCGGAAGCACGGGTGGGAACGCGGCCGGAAACGTGAGGGCGGGCGGAGACGTGGACGGCAGCGGAGGCAGCACCAGCACCAGCGGCAACGGCAACGGCAGCGACGGCAACGGCAACGGCAACGGCAGGGGCAACCGGGCCGGGGCCGTTGCAGCCGGCGGCAGCGGGAGTGCTTCGGGTGCCGCCGCCCGGCTGCAGACCTTGTTCGAGGGGCACCGGCTGACGCCCACGCAGCGGCGTATCGCGCACTGCATGGTCCGGCGGGCGGCCGACGCGCCGTTCCTGTCGAGCGTCGAGCTGGCCGACCTGGCCGGCGTGAGCCAGCCCTCCGTGACGCGGTTCGCGGTCGCACTCGGGTTCGACGGCTATCCGTCCCTGCGCAGGCATCTGCGCGATGTGGTCCCGGCCGGGCCCCCGGCGTCCCCNNTACAACGAGTACCAGCAGGCCGTACAGGCCGAGATCGAAAATCTGCGGCACCTGGCCACGCTGCTGGCCGACTCGGGGCCGGTGGAGCGCGCCGGGCGGCTGCTGGCGGCCTCCCGCCCGCTGCCCGTGCTCGGGCTGCGTGCCGCCTCCGCGCAGGCGCGCGGCTTCACGTACTTCGCGGCCAAGGTGCACCCGGACGTACGGCTGCTCGACGAGGGGGGCACGATGCTCGCCGACCGCATCGACGCGGCGGCA
>DOWQ01000004.1 GCA_003519485.1 Streptomyces sp.
TGGTTCCGGCCCCGGCGCCCGCCTCGGACCCTGATCCGGCCGGCGGCAGTGGCAGCCGCAGCGGCAGCAGGCCGTCGTTCTTGAGCAGCACCACCGCCTGCTCCGCCGCCTCGAGCGCCAGCGCCCGGTGCGCCGGGGAGTCGAAGCCCTCCGGACCGGTCGCGGCGTACGGGTCGAGCTCCGGGTCGAACTCGCCGAGCACGAACCGCATGGCGAGCAGCCGGCGGACGGCGGTGTCGACATCGGCGGCGTCGATCAGGCCGCGCTCCAGCGCGCCGCGCAGCCGCTCCGTGACGGCCGAGGAGTCCTGGTCGTGGTCGGTGAAGCTGTCCACGCCCGCGAGCAGGGCGGCGGCCGTCGCCTCCTCGTGCGTGGCGAAGTAGCCCTGCGAGCCGGCCAGATTCGACGGCGCGCCCGCGTCGGAGCAGACGACGAGATCCTGCTCCGTCCAGCCGCGCAGCTGCTCGCGGAGGTACGGCGACAGGTGGTTGGGCCGCCCGTTGACCAGGTTGTACGCCGGCATGACGCCGGCCACCGCGCCCGCCCGCACCGGGTCGCGGAAGGCGGCCAGGTCGTACTCGTGCAGCACACGCGGCGGTACGGACGAGGAGCTGGTGTCGCGGCCGGTCTCGTTGTTGTGCGCCAGCCAGTGCTTGAGGACGGGGGCGGTCCGCCAGTAGCGAGGGTGGTCGCCGCGCAGCCCGCGCGTGTAGGCGGTGGCGAGGGCGGCGGTCAGCGCCGGATCCTCGGAGTAACCCTCCTCGTTGCGGCCCCAGCGCGGGTCGCGCAGCAGATTGACCGTCGGAGCCCAGACGTTGAGCCCGACCCGCGGGTCCCGGCGGCGCATGGCACGGATCTCGGTGCCCACCGCCTCGCCCACCCGCCGCAGCAGCTCCGGGTTCCACGTCGCGCCGAGCCCGACGGCCTGCGGGAAGACGGTCGCCGGGCCCATCCAGGCGACGCCGTGCAGCGCCTCCTGGCCCGTGCGGAAGGCGGCGAGCCCCAGCCGCGGGACGGCAGGCGCGAACTGATGGAGCATCGCGATCCGCTCTTCTGGGGTGAGCCGGGCCAGCAGGTCGTCCACCCGCACCGGCAGCGGGAGGCGCGGGTCGCGGTGGGGCGGCGGGTCGGTGCGCACGTGACGGATCTCCTCGTGGCCGGGTGCTCGAAGGGGGCCGGGCGCGCTCGGCGGCCCGTTATTCGAAGCGCTTCGATGCTGGTTCCCACGGTGGACGCTGTCAAGAGAGGCAGCGTTCCGGCGTCGTACGGCCCCTGTCGGCATTGAACTACCCGGGAGCTCCGTGCCCATTGGGATTTTTGCAGCGGCTCTTGCGCCGCCTCACCCCCGCCCCTAACCTCGGCGCAACATCGAAGCGCTTCGACCGCTGGTCTTACGGCGGGCCACGCCACGAAGGGTTGACGCAATGCCGAACTCCCAGGCTCCGGACCCCACCCCCGCGCCGAGCCGGCACCACACGCACAGCAGGCGGACGTTCCTCGCGTCCACCGCTGTGGCCGCCGTGGCGGTCGCCGGCGGCGCGCCGCTGCTCTCCGGGTGTTCGACGGCCGACAGCACCGACCGGGCCGGTACCACCAGCGGCAAGGACCTGAAGAGGGTGCTGCCGGCCCATGTGGCCTCGCGGGCGAGCGACCCGGACATCCCGAGCGAGAACGGCTCCAGCCCCGGCTTCACCCGGGCCCCCGCCGAGCTCACCCGCTCGGTACGGGGCAAGCCCGGCCGGGGCGGCACGTACACCGCCTTCACCCCGCTCTGGGGCACGCCGCCACCGAAGACTTCGGCGTACTACCGTGCGGTCAACGACGCGCTCGGCACCGTCATCGACTGGCGCACCCAGGACGGCAACACCTACGGCGAGAAGCTCGGCGCCGTCCTCGCCTCGGACGACATCGCCGACCTCGTCTGCGTCCCCCAGTGGGAGATGCAGGGCCGGATGCACGGCGCGATCAGCGCCAAATTCGCCGACCTCGGCCCGTATCTCTCCGGCGACGAGGTGAAGCGGTACCCGAACCTCGCCGCCATCCCCACCGCCGCCTGGCAGATGTCCGTCTTCGGCGGCAAGCTGCGCGGCCTGCCGATGCCCGCGCGCCCGCTGGCCGGCGTCATCCCCTACTACCGGCAGGACCTGTTCGAGCGGGAGGGCTACGAGGTCCCGGACAGCCCGGCCGCCTTCCTCGCGCTCGCCAAGGAGATCACCCGGCCGCGGAGCCGGGTGTGGGCCTGCGAGGACATGTGGTGGAGCGCGCAGATCTTCTTCGGCTGCCCGCCCGAGAAGCCGTCCTACTGGACCGAACGGGGCGGGAAGCTCGTCCACAAGGTCGAGACGGACGCCTACCTCGAAGCCCTCGAATGGACCCGCAAGCTCTTCGCCGCCGAGGTCGTCCACCCCGACGCGGTGGCCGGCAAGAGCAACGACTCCGCGACCCGCTTCTCGTCCGGGCAGTCGCTGATGATGAACGACGGCGACGCCAAGTGGTACGGCCTCACCTTCGAACAGCAGGAGGTCAATCCGGACTTCAGGATCCAGGGCATGGACTTCTTCGGCCCCGACGGCGGCGACCCGGTCCTCCACCGGGGGGCGCCTGCCGGTATCTGGTCCTTCCTCAACAAGAAGCTGTCGGGGAAGCAGATCGAGGAGTGCCTGGCCGTGGCCGACTTCATCGCCGCGCCGTACGGCACGGAGGAGCAGCGGCTCATCGACTACGGCGTCGAGGGCGAGCACCACACCGTCGAGGACGGCGTCCCGGTCAAGACGGAGCTGGGCGTCAAGGAGGTCCAGGACACCTACCGCTTCCTCGTCTCCCCCGAGGCCACCGTGGCGTATCCCGACCACCCGCGGATGGTGGCGGACTACTGCGGCTGGATGCGGCGGATGGGCGCCCATATGCGCAAGCCGCTCTTCTACGGGATACAGATCCAGGAGCCCACCCGCTACGCCTCGCTCTACACCCCGTTCGAGGACCTCGCCAAGGACGTGGTCCGCGGCCGGAAGCCGATGCGCGAGGTGCAGCGGGCGGTGGCCGACTGGCGCCGGGGCGGCGGGGACAAGCTGCGCGACTGGTACGCGGAGCTGCTGGAGAAGAACGGCAGCGGGGTGTGAGCAGCGGTATACGGACCGGCCCGGGCAACGGCGCGAGCGCCCGCGCACGCACCGGCCGGAGGACCCGCACCGGCGCCCGCGCGCCCGGT
>DOWQ01000385.1:0-8602 GCA_003519485.1 Streptomyces sp.
GGGCTGAGCCGGGGCCGGCGGCTGGGCCTGAGCCGGGGGTTGAGCCTGGGCCGGGGCCGGGCGTTGAGCCGGGGCCGGGGGCCGGCCCTGGACCGGCTGGGTCCGGGTCCGGGGCAGGGCGCGGGCCCTGCTCCGGTCCGCGGGCCGCCGAGAGGCCCCCATTCCCACCCCTGGGTCTGCTCTTTGATCCCGGCCCTGGCCCCGAGGCGCTGCCCAGGGCGCCGTGGGCGGTTCCCCGCCGCGCGGGTCCACTGCCGGGTGCAGGCCGGCCTCCACCTGCTCCGCCTGCTGATACGCCTGCCGGGCCTCCTCGGCGAACTCGAGCGCACCGGCCGGTGTCTCCAGCCGCGTCAACCGGGAGAACATCTGTCTCATCTGCGAGCGAAACGCCCAGGCCAGGGACACGGTGACCGCGGGCCACACCAAGGCCTTCACATACTTGAGAACCAGCTCGGCGATCTCCACCGGCCCATCCTCACCGAAGACCCCGGTCCCCGCACACCGGGATCCCAAATGCGGCGCTTCGCCAGGCCCGTGGGCCCCGCTCCGCCCTCACCGCCACCGCCCCGGCGCGCTCCGCCCCCACCCGGAAGCACCTCATCACCGGCCGCGAAAATCTGTTCCGGCGACAGTAGACATGCCCTACTGTCGTGGCTAGAGTTTCTCACGTAGCCAAGACAGCACCGAAGCGCGGCAGAGACGCGGCGGCGCGCGAACAGTCCGCGGCACGGCAGTGGGGCCATGGGGCCAGGGCAGTACGAAGGGTCCCAGGGCCGGCCGCCGGGCCGGGTGGCCCCTGTGGCCGCCGGCGGAAGCGCGTGAGCCGGCGGAATGCCCCGCGGATCGGTCGGAGCAAGAGGAGGAGCGGACGCCATCAGGACCGCCCGGGCGGCGACTCCGCCCGCTCGGGTGACGGCAGGCCCCGGAAGGAAGGTGGTCCCCGGTCGCGTATCCGCGAATCCCGCTCTCCCCCCCCCAGCCGGGCGGGCAGACGGAGACACAAGGCCGGCCCCAGCGGGCCGGTGAAGGGTTTAACCCCGGGGCTCCGGTGCCCAGTACACCGGAGCCCCTCGACATGCGTTCACAGAGAGGCGCAAGTGACGGCAGAAACCCGCCGAACCAAGATCGACCGGCTCGACGACGACGACTACCCGGCCTACACCACGGGCCGTGCCGCGGAGATGATCAACACCACCCCCGCCTTCCTTCGAGCCATCGGCGAGGCACGGCTGATCACCCCGCTCCGGTCCGAGGGCGGCCATCGCCGCTACTCCCGCTACCAGCTGCGGATCGCCGCCCGCGCGCGCGACATGGTCGACCAGGGCACCCCGATCGAGGCCGCCTGCCGGATCGTGATCCTCGAGGACCAGCTCGAAGAAGCTCTGCGGATCAATGAGGAGCTGCGCCGGACCACGGCCGGCCCGGGGGCCGGTGACTGACGCCGGACCGCGACTCCCGGCCCCCTCGCCACGAATCCCGCTTGCCGGAGAAGTGAATATCTGGTGTCGCGGATGCAGAAATAAGCCCGACGGTCGGCGAGGTCTTATCGACCCACGGCGTCGTGACGCAGCTCTCCACGCCACCCGGTGGCCCCGTGCTAGAGTAGATCTCAGTTGCAGTTGTGGTTCCCAAAAACTTCAAGTGCTCCCGGCAGCGTCTGTGCTACTGGGTGCACTTTTGTATTCGCCGGGTTTTTCCCGGACGGGGCAATCATCACGACAACGCGGCATGAGGCCGCACAGTGCGGCCTCAGAATTGCCCCGAAGGAGAATTAGTATGGCTACTGGCACCGTAAAGTGGTTCAACGCGGAAAAGGGCTTCGGCTTCATCGAGCAGGACGGTGGCGGCGCTGACGTCTTCGCCCACTACTCGAACATCGCCACCCAGGGCTTCCGCGAGCTGCAGGAAGGCCAGAAGGTGAGCTTCGACGTCACGCAGGGCCAGAAGGGCCCGCAGGCCGAGAACATCGTTCCCGCCTGACGCTGACGCGTCCGACGTAGTTGGGGCCCGCACCCGAGGGTGCGGGCCCCGACTCGTGCGCCCCTTGAGACATGGCTCAGGGCCCGCAGTCCGCCGGTAAGTGCCCGTTTCGGCCGCACTGCTGATTCACGCACGGCGGACACTGCGAATTTCTTATGCGGCACGGCGCACATCAGTCCGCCTGTCACATTATCTGGATTCTGTCATTTTTATGGCTGGTTCCGAATCATTTCGAAACGACCCGCCCGGGGCGGTTCTCCGCCCCCGCCCGGGTTCGCTTCGCTTTTCATTCCGGCTCGGTCTTGCAGTCCTCGTTGGCGGTCTCCGCCGCCGGGCACTCCTCGATACGCGCCGCATCGAGGAAGGTTCTGCATGAACCGCACTGCTCGCACCAACGACCGTTATTCCCGCACCCGCACCGGCGGCCACAGCGGCTCCGGCAGCTCCGGCGGCGGCTACGGGGAGCGCTTCCGCTCGTCCTCCGCACCCGCTCGTTCGTCCGGCCGGTCCGGCGGCGGCCGGCGTCCGGCGGCCGTTCAGGGTGAATTCGCGCTGCCGGTCAGCACCACCCCCGCGCTTCCCGCCGTCTCGGCCTTCGCCGAGCTGGACATGCCCGAGCCCCTGATGGCGGCCCTCACCGCGCAGGGCATGGCCGTGCCGTTCCCGATCCAGGCGGCCACGCTGCCGAACTCGCTGGCCGGCCGGGACGTCCTGGGCCGCGGCCGCACCGGCTCCGGCAAGACCTACGCGTTCTGCCTCCCGCTGGTCACCCGCCTGGCCGCCTCCGCGCCCGCCGGCGGCCGACGTAAGCGCAACTCCCCCCGCGGGCTCATCCTGGCCCCCACCCGCGAGCTCGCCCGTCAGATCGACGAGACCCTCGCGCCGCTGGCCAAGGCGATGGGCCTCAAGACCACCGTGATCTTCGGCGGCGTCTCACAGGGTCGCCAGGTCAGCGCGCTCGACCAGGGCGTCGACATCGTGGTGGCCTGCCCGGGCCGGCTCGAGGACCTCATGGGGCAGAAGCACTGCCGCATGGACTCGATCGAGGTCAGCGTCCTCGACGAGGCCGACCACATGGCCGACATGGGCTTCCTGCCCTCGGTCACGCGGATCCTCGACGACTGCCGTCCCGGTGGCCAGCGGTTGCTCTTCTCCGCGACGCTCGACCGCGGCGTCGGCGACCTCGTCGCGGCGTACATGAGCGACCCGGTGACGCACAGCACCGACGAGGCCTCCGCGAGCGTCTCGACGATGGAGCACCACCTCATGCTCATCGAGCCCAACATCAAGAAGCAGATCACCGCGCGGATCGCCTCGCGTCCCGGTCGTACCGTCGTCTTCGCGCGGACCAAGCTCGGCTGCGAGCGGATCGCCGGCGAGCTGCGGGAGGCCGGCGTCGCCGCGGCCCCGCTGCACGGTGGCCTCAGCCAGTCGCAGCGCAACAAGACGATCGGTGCCTTCCGCACCGGCTCGCTGCCGGTCCTCGTCGCCACTGACGTCGCCGCCCGCGGCATCCACGTCGACGACGTCTCGCTCGTCATGCAGGTGGACCCCCCGGGTGACCACAAGGACTACCTCCACCGCGCCGGTCGTACCGCCCGCGCGGGCGAGAAGGGCAGCGTCGTGACGCTCGTCCTCCCGCACCAGCGCAAGGAGGTCACGCGCATGGCCGCGGAGGCTGGTCTCGAGGCGCGCCCGGTGAGGACCGAGCTCGACCACGAGGTCCTCTCCGACGTCGGTGCCGTCGAGCCGAGCGGGGTGCCGATCTCCGACGCGGACTTCCGCAAGCTCGTCGACCCGCGCCCGGCGCGTCGTCACTCCGGCACCCGCGGGCCGCGCGGCGCGCGGGACCACCGTGATGGTGGCCGCGGCGGTCGTCAGGGCGGGTACCGCGGACGCCCCCGGGACTAACCTGAGGGCATGGAGACCTCGCTCGCCGGCCGCCTGCTCGTGGCGACCCCCGACCTGACGGACGATCTCTTCGCCCGCAGCGTCATCCTCGTGCTCCAGCACGACGAGCAGACCGCCGAGGGCCTCATCCTCAACCGACCGCTCGACACCCCCGTGGACCACGTGCTGCCCGGCTGGCAGGCCGGCTCCAGCCAGCCGCAGCGCGTCTTCCAGGGTGGGCCTGTCCAGCTCGACTCGGCCATCGGCCTGGCCGGGCTGCCCGGCGACGTCGAGCCGCCGCCGGGGCTCAAGCGCCTCTTCGGGGCGATCTCGCTCGTCGACCTGGACTCCCCGCAGGAGATCATCTGGCCGCAGGTGAGCGCGCTGCGCATCTTCGCCGGGTACTCCGGGTGGAGCGCCGACCAGCTGGCCGACGAGCGGGCGCGTGGCGGCTGGTACGTCGTCGACGCCGAGATCGGTGACGTCTTCGACGGCGACCCGGGCACCCTCTGGCGACGCGTCCTGCGTCGGCAGGCCGGGTCGCTCGCCTTCGTCTCGACCTACCCGGTGGACCCGGACCTGAACTAGGGCCCGATCTAGGATGGGTGGCATGAGCACGCCTGCCGACCCCACCCAGCCCGGCTCCCCGGTCACCGAACCCGGTGGCCCGTCGACGTCGACCTCGCTGCTCGAGCGCACCGAGCCGACCCCGCAGCTGGCCGAGCCCGGCGACCACGAGCGCTTCAGCCACTACGTGCGCAAGGAGAAGATCCTCGAGAGCGCGCTGTCCGGCGAGCCGGTCAAGGCCCTCTGCGGCAAGACCTGGGTGCCCGGGCGCGACCCGGAGAAGTTCCCCGTCTGCCCGATCTGCAAGGAGATCTACGACGGTCTGCGCGACCCGCAGGACGGGGAGGACTGATCCCCACGGTGGAGGCCTTCTACCGGCAGCTCGACGACGCGACCTTCGACTCCCTTCCCGCCACGGCCGGCCCGTGGACCCCGCATGCCCAGCACGCCGGTCCGCCGGCGGCCCTGCTCGCGAGGGCGATGGAGCGGCACGATCCGCAGCCCGGCACGCGCCTGGCCGACGTGCGCCTGGACATCCTCGGGCCGATCCCCGTGGCTCCGCTGGCCATCGACGTCCGGGTCCTGCGAAGCGGGCGGTCGATGCAGCTGCTCGAGGCGAGCGCCGGTGTCGCCGGCCGCCCGGTGGCGGTCGCCAGGGCCTGGCGCATCGTGCGCGCCCCCGAGGACTTCCCTCGGCTGCAGGGCCGGCGCACCGGCGGTCCCGACCCGGTGCCGGAGGGTGCGGGGGACGGGCGGCTCGAGATCCCGGGCATGCACCTGGACGGCTACGTCAGCGCGATCGAGTGGCGCACCGTCGAAGGGGGAGTCGGCACCGGCGGCACGGCCGTCGCGTGGGGGCGCCAGCTCATCCCGCTGCTGCCCGACGAGGAGCCGACACCGTGGGAGCGTGCGCTCGTCCTCGCGGACTCCGGTGGTGGCATCACGATGACGCTCGACCCGCGCCGGCACACGTACATCAACTGCGACCTGCACGTGGCGCTCGACCGGGACCCCGAGGGGGAGTGGGTGCGTCTGAGCTCCCAGGCGCTCGCGACCCCCGGTCACGGCGGCACGGTGCACACGACCCTGTCCGACCGGCTCGGCGACCTCGGCACGGGCGTGCAGACCATGGTCGCGATGGACGCGAGGGCGTGAACAGGCCCCTCGCCGGTCCCGTGCGCCACCGGTTTTCGGTCCTGTCGGCGCGGCGATCTACAGTGGTCCCGCGATGAGTCAGTCTGCTGCTTCCCACCTGTCACCCGCCTTCCCGAGACGGGCCGCGTGGGGCACCGCCGGCGCCCTGCGCGCTTGGCAGGCCGAGGCGCTGCAGCTCTACCTCGACTCGGGCCGCACCGACTTCCTCGCGGTCGCCACCCCCGGCGCCGGCAAGACGACCTTCGCCCTGCGGGTCGCCGCCGAGCTGCTGTCCGCGGGTGAGGTCACCAACATCACCGTCGTGGCGCCGACCGAGCACCTCAAGACGCAGTGGGCCGACGCGGCGGCCCGCGTCGGGATCCACCTCGACCCGAGGTTCTCCAACACCACGGCCGTCACCTCGAGCGACTACGACGGGGTGGCGGTCACCTACGCGCAGGTGGCCTCGCGCCCCTCGGTCCACGAGCAGCGCACCCGGGCCGAGCGCACCCTCGTCATCCTCGACGAGATCCACCACGCCGGTGACTCCAAGTCCTGGGGCGAGGCGTGCCTGGAGGCGTTCGAGCCGGCGACCAAGCGGCTCGCGCTCACCGGCACGCCCTTCCGCTCGGACACCAACCCGATCCCCTTCGTGGCGTACGAGGAGGGCAACGACGGCATCCGGCGGTCCTCGGCCGACTACACGTACGGCTACGGCAACGCGCTCTCCGACGGCGTCGTCCGGCCCGTCATCTTCCTCTCCTACAGCGGCAATATGCGCTGGCGCACCAAGGCGGGCGACGAGATCGAGGCGCGACTCGGCGAGCCGATGACCAAGGACGCCGTCTCGCAGGCCTGGCGCACCGCGCTCGACCCGCGCGGCGACTGGATGCCGAACGTCCTGCGCGCCGCCGACCGGCGTCTCTCCGAGGTCCGCAAGTCGATACCGGACGCGGGCGGGCTGGTCATCGCCGCCGACCAGGACTCCGCTCGCGCGTACGCGAAGCTGATCCGGGAGATAACCGGGGCCGCCCCGACGGTCGTCCTGTCCGACGACACCGGCGCCTCGTCGCGCATCGACGACTTCGCCGCCTCCGAGGACCGCTGGATGGTCGCGGTCCGCATGGTGTCCGAGGGAGTGGACGTGCCGCGGCTGGCGGTCGGGGTCTACGCGACGACGATCTCCACGCCGCTCTTCTTCGCGCAGGCGGTCGGCCGTTTCGTGCGGTCCCGGCGGCGCGGCGAGACCGCGTCGGTCTTCCTGCCGACCATCCCCGATCTCCTCGGCTTCGCGAACGAGATGGAGGTCGAGCGCGACCACGTTCTCGACAAGCCCCGCAAGGACGGCGAGGAGGACCCCTTCGCCGAGGAGGACAAGCTCCTCCAGGAGGCGGAGCGGGAGGAGGACGAGGACACCGAGGAAACCCTGCCGTTCGAGGCCCTGGAGTCGGACGCGGTCTTCGACCGGGTGCTGTACGACGGCGCGGAGTTCGGGATGCAGGCGCACCCGGGCAGCGAGGAGGAGCAGGACTACCTGGGCATCCCCGGCCTCCTCGAACCGGACCAGGTCCAGATGCTGCTGCAGAAGCGGCAGGCCCGGCAGATCTCGCACAGCAGGAAGCGGCCGGACGGCGAGGCGGACCTGCTGGAGATCCCCGCCGAGCGCCGCCCGGTGGTCACCCACAAGGAGCTGCTGGAGCTGCGCAAGGAGCTAAACGGCCTGGTGGGCGCGTACGTCCACCAGAGCGGCAAGCCGCACGGGATCATCCACACCGAGCTGCGCCGGGTCTGCGGCGGGCCGCCGAGCGCCGAGGCGACGGCCGGCCAGCTCGGCGAGCGGATCAAGAAGGTGCGGGAATGGGCGACCCGGATGCGGTGAGCCCGGCCGCGACGTGGCGGGCCACGTCTCCGTGCCGGCGCGCGCCACTGCTCCGTACCGGCGGCTTACGGTGCCGTGCCGGCGCGCCACGGCTCCGTATCGTCGGGCTGCGGTGTCACGCCGGCGGGTCGGCCGCCGCGGACGGTGGCCCCGCGCCGGCGGGGGAGCGGGGAACGCCCAGGGCCAGGACGGCGGTGTCGTCCTCCAGCCCGTCGCCGAATCCGGTCAGCAGGTCGCACACCGCCGAGACTGCTTCGGCCGCCCCGGCCGGTGCCAGGCGGGCGGCGAAGTCGAGCAGGGCGTCGTCGCCGTAGCGGCCGTCGGGGTCGTTCGTCCGGGCCTCGGTCAGCCCGTCGGTGTAGAGCAGGAGCGTGTCGCCGGGGGCGAGGCGCAGGGTGGTGGCGGCGAACTCGGCGGTCGGCAGGATGCCCACGAGAAACCCGCCCGGAGTGGGCCGGTACTCGGCCGTGCCGTCGGCCCGCAGCAGCAGGGCCGGGGGGTGCCCGCCGCCGGCGACGGTGACGCGGAAGTCGTCCCCGTCCCTCGTCAACTCGCCGTAGAGCACCGAGCAGTATCGGGGCTCGACCTCCCCGTGCTCGTGATGGAGGACGGTGTTGAGCGTGCTCAGCACGGTGAACGGATCCGGGGCGTAGGTGGCGGCGGCCCGCAGGGTGTAGCGGGTCAGGGAGGTCACGGCCGCCGCCTCCGGGCCCTTGCCGGACACGTCACCGAGGAAGAACCCCCAGCGGTCGCCGCCGAGCGGGAACAGGTCGTAGAAGTCGCCGCCGACCTGGTTGGGGGAGGCGATCCGGTAGTGCGCGGCACTCTCCAGGCCCGGCACCTCCGGGAGCATCGGGGGCAGCAGGCTGTGCTGCAAAGTGGTGACCAGACGCTGCAGGCGTTCGCGCTCCCGGTCGGCCTCCTGCCGGGCGCGCAGCAACTCTCGTTCGTATGTGCGACGGTCGCGGGCGTCGAAGACGGTCGTACGGACCAGCAGGGGCCGGCCGTCGTCACCGGTCTTGACCACGGAGGTCACCAGCACCGGCAGCCGGCTGCCGTCGGCTCTCCGCAGCTCCAGGGCGATGCCGTTGACCTCGCCCTGCATGCGCAGCAGCGGGTCGAAGTGGGTCTCGTGGTAGAGCCTGCCGCCGA
>DOWQ01000385.1:8739-18889 GCA_003519485.1 Streptomyces sp.
CCGGCCCCGGCTCCGGTTCCGGGCGGGTCCGGGGACCCCTCGGCGGGCCGCATCAGCTCGCGTCGGATTCGGCGGTGCCGATGCCGGTGGAAGTGTCCGTCTCCGTGGTCCCCGTGGCCCCCGTGGCGAAGGAGGTGATGGCCTCGGCGGTGGCCCGGGGAGCGCTGAGCTGGGGGCAGTGTCCCGTTGCGTCCAGGGTCACCAGGCGGCTGTCGGCGATCCGGCTGTGGACGAAGGCGCCCACTTCCCGCGGGGCCATGGAGTCCTGGGCGGTCTCGATCACCAGCGTCGGCAGCGCGACCCCCGGCAGGTCGGCCCGGTTGTCGGAGAGGAACGTGGCGCGGGCGAAGACGCGTGCCATCCGGGGGTCGGTGCGGCAGAAGCTGTTGGTCAGCTCGGCTCCCAGCTCGGGGCGGTCCGGGTTACCCACGATCATCGGTGCCACCTCGGCCGACCAGCCCAGATAGTTGCTGTCCAGCGACTCGAGCAGCTCCTCGATGTCCTCCCGGCTGAAGCCGCCGCGGTAGTCCCCGTCGTCGATGTACCGCGGGGACGGCGTGAGCAGGACCAGCTTCGCGAACCGCGCCGGCTCGCGCGCCGCGGCGAGCACGCCGGTCATGGCGCTCACGGAGTGGCCCACGAACACCACGTCCCGCAGATCCAGGTCGCGGCAGATCTCCAGCACGTCGTCCGCGTAGCCGTCCAAGGTCGCGTAGCGCTCCTCCTGCCAGGCGGCCGGATCGGACCGGCCCGACCCCACGAAGTCGAACAGGACGACCCGGCAACGCTCGGCCACCGTCGGCGCCACCAGCCGCCACAACTGCTGATCGCAACCGAACCCGTGTGCGAGCATCACCAGGGGGCCGTCGCTGCGACCGGTGACTGTGACGTTGTTCCTGGTGCGAATGTCCATACGCTTCATCTTTTCACCGGCCTCCGGCACCTGCGACTCCTGCCGGTGGCCGGCGGCGAGCCCCGCACCGGTCGGTCCTGGGCGGGCGTCCCGACGGGTGGACCGGAAGGCGCTCCGAATGTCCTCCGGGCTGTCCGCGCACGAGCCCGGCCGCGCGCTCCGAGGGGCGCGTTCCCCGGGTCGTACAGGGATAAATCGGTACGGTAGTGCCCGGATTCTGGACGCCCCCTTCCGCTCAGCGGGACAGGTCAGTACCGTTCCGGTCACTCAGACGCCCCGTGGCAGCGCCGCCGCGGAGCGCAGCCGGTGCTCAGCGACCGGCGGCCTCTCCGCGCGCTGCCGCTGGGACCGGTACCGCATCTGCCGTGAGAAGCCGCCACCACCAAACGAGGAGGGGGCGTCGTGACCGCGGAGACGTCTCAAACGCTCGACCGAGGACTGAGAGTCCTCAAACTGCTTGCCGACACCGATCACGGGCTCACCGTGACCGAGCTGTCGAACAAGCTCGGAGTCAACCGGACCGTGGTCTACCGATTGCTCGCCACGCTGGAGCAGCACGCGCTCGTACGCCGCGACCTCGGCGGACGGGCCCGCGTGGGCCTCGGCGTACTGCGGCTCGGACGACAGGTCCACCCACTGGTACGGGAGGCCGCGCTGCCCGCGCTGCGCTCCCTCGCCGAGGACATCGGGGCCACCGCCCACCTCACCCTCGTCGACGGCACCGACGCGCTCGCCGTCGCCGTGGTCGAGCCGACCTGGACCGACTACCACGTGGCCTACCGGGCCGGCTTCCGCCATCCGCTCGAACAGGGCGCGGCGGGCCGGGCCATCCTCGCGGCCCGTCAGAACCCCGGCACCGACCCGGGCTTCTCGCTCACCCACGGGGAGCTCCAGGCGGGCGCGAGCGGCGCTGCGGCTCCCCTGCTCGGGGTGACGGGGGTGGAGGGCAGCGTCGGTGTCGTGATGCTCGCGGAGACCGTACCGGAGCGGGTCGGCCCGCGGGTCGCGGACGCCGCCCGCGAGGTCTCGGACGCGCTGCGCTGAGGCACCGCCGCGCGTCCGGCCTCCCGCACTGGGGTTCCGTCCCGGTGGTCGACTAGATTCACTCCCATGCCAGTCGCCACCCGACGAACCCGGACCCTCGCCGTCTGCGCGGCGCCCGTCGCCGCCCTGCTCGCGGTGGCGGCCCTCGCCCCGCTGCCGTTCACCCTGGCGGAACCGGGGCTGACCGCGGACGTGCTCGGGTCGAAGAAGGGCGAGCCGGTGATCACCGTGACCGGCGCGGACACCCGGGACACCTCCGGGGAGCTGCGGATGACGACGATCGCCGCGACCGGGCCGGACGCCGAGATCGGCCTGGACGAGATCGTCGACGGCTGGTTCCGTACGGACCGCGCCGTGATGCCGCGCGACTCCGTCTACCCGGTGGGCGACAGCACCGAGGCGATCGAGAAGCACAACGCCGCCGAGATGCGGAGGTCCCAGGACACCGCCACCGTCGCCGCGCTGGCCCACCTCGGCCGGCCGCCCGGGCAGGTGGACGTGAAGCTGCGGCTGGCGGACGTCGGCGGGCCCAGCGCCGGGCTGATGTTCTCGCTCGGGATCGTCGACAAGCTCGACGGCGACGGCCGCGGCGGCGACCTGACCGGCGGCCGTACGGTCGCCGGCACCGGCACGATCACCGCCGACGGCGATGTCGGCCCGGTCGGCGGCGTACCGCTCAAGACGCTGGCCGCGGAGCGGGACGGCGCGAGCGTCTTCCTGGTGCCGGAGAAGGAGTGCGCGGACGCGGAGTCGGAGCTCCCGGAGGGGCTGCGGCTGATCCCCGTGGAGACGCTGGCGGGCGCCGTGGACGCGCTCAAGGCGCTGGAGTCCGGCGGCCGGGTCCCGAGCTGCTGAGCGGCCCGGGGGGGCGGTCGGAGCACGGCCTGACGCAGACCTTGAGCGTGGAGCCTTGAGCGTGCCCGGGCAGGCCCGCAGCGGGCGCGCGAGCGGTCGCTGAGCGGGCGGCTGCCCGAGCGGTGCCGATCGGGTCCGGGGAGAGGGCCGAGCCCGACCAGGAGCCCCGGGAGCAGCCCCGGTGGCCCGGGCCCCGCCGCCCCCGGTCAGTTCTCCTCGATGAAGCCCTCGTCGACGAGCCAGTCCTTCGCCACCTCGTGCGGGTCCTCGCCGTCCACGTCCACCCGGGCGTTGAGCCGCTGTGCCAGGGAGGTGGTGAGCTTCGCGGTGATCGGCTCCAGCACGTCGCGGATCTCCGGGTACTTCTTCAGCGTCTCGGTGTTGATCATCGGGGACGCGTTGTAGTTCGGGAAGAACGTGCGGTCGTCCTCCAGCACCTTGAGATCGAGCTCCGGGATGCGGCCGTCCGTGGTGAAGACCTCGCCGATCGTGCAGGCGTTGCCCTTCGCGACCTGGGTGTAGACGATGCCGCTGTCCATCTTCTTGATGTTGCCGCCGGGGATGCGGAAGTCGTACTTCTCCAGCAGGCCCGGCAGCCCGTCCTCGCGGACCGCGAACTCGCCCTCGACGCAGAAGGTGGCGGCCTTCGGGTTCTCCTTCGTCAGCCGGGCGACGTCCGAGACGGTCTCCAGGTCGTACTTCTTCGCGTTGGCCGCGTTCGCCGCGAAGGCGTAGGTGTTGTCGAGCTCGGCGGGCGGCAGCCAGGTGACGCCGTTCTTGAGGTCCTCCTTGCGGACGGCCTCCCACTGTTTCTGCGGGTCCGCGATGGGCTTGGTGTGCCCCAGATAGGTGATCCAGGCGGTGCCGGTGTACTCGTAGCCGGCGTCCGCCGCCCCGGTCCGTACGGCCTCCCGGGAGCCGATCGACCCCTGGATGTTGGTGCGGTCCAGCACCTCGGCGCCGGCGGCCTTGAAGGCCAGCCCGAGGATCTGCCCGAGGATGATCTGCTCGGTGAACTGCTTGGACGTCACCGTGAGCTTCGCGCCCTCCAGCGGCCGGCCCTTGCCGATCGAGCCGGGTCCCACCTCGTCCACCATCGGACTGCCGCTGGTCAGCCCGCAGCCGGCCAGCAGCGGTACGGTCAGCGCCGCGCACGCGGCGGTCCGTACCGCCGAGGTACCGGGCATCCAGCGCATCGTCACTCCATCTCCAGGCCGCGGGGCCGCAGCAGCAGCTCGGCGAGCGAGGCCAGCCAGTCCACTGTCAGCGCCAACGCGACGGTCAGTACGGACCCCAGCACCAGCACGGGCATCCGCTGGTTGGTGATCCCGGCGGCGATCAGATCGCCGAGCCCGCCGCCGCCGCCGAACGTGGCGAGCGTGGCCGTGCCGACGTTCAGCACCAGCGCGGTGCGCACCCCCGCCAGGATCAGCGGTACGGCCAGCGGCAGCTCGACCCGGGTGAGCACGCCGAGCGGGGACATCCCGATGCCGCGCGCCGCGTCCACCAGGGTCGGGTCGATCGCCCGCAGGCCGGCGATGGTGTTGCTGAGCACCGGCAGCACGGCGTAGGCGATGATGCCGATCAGCGCCGCCCGCCGGCCGATGCCGAGCCAGATCACCAGCAGCGCCAGCAGGCCGAGCGCCGGGGTGGCCTGGCCGACGTTGGCGAGTGCCATCACCGGCGGCGAGGCGCGGCTCAGCTTCCCGCGGGTCAGCAGGATGCCCAGTGGGATCGCGATGATCAGCACGAAGAAGGTGGAGATCACGGTCAGCTCGACGTGCTGCCACAGCGCGTTCCGTACGGCGTCCCCGGCCAGCGCGTTCTGCGAGATGGCGTCCAGCTCGGCATCGGCGAGCCACAGATAGGTGGCGGCCAGCATGACGGCGATGACCGCGGGGACGGTCACCAGCTTCCACAGGCCGATCCGCCGGGGCTTGACCGGCGCGACCTCGGTCCGCTCGGTGCCGTCCTCCGTCTCGTCCTCGTACGTGTGCACGCTCACCGGCCGCCTCCCGGGCCGATCGCGGTGCTGCCCTCCTGGGCCTCGTGGACCTGCTGGACCCGTACGTCCTCCAGCTCGTGCTGGGCCGCGAGCGCCGTCAGCCGGTCGGCGTCCAGCAACTCGTGCACGGAGTTCATCAGCGTCTCCATGTCGACGACGCCGATGTACTCGCCGTGCCGCCCGGTGACCGCGACCCGGCCGCCGCTGTCGGTCAGCACGGCCTCCAGGGCGTCGCGCAGCGTGGCGTCGCGGGTGACGTAGTCGTTGACCAGGGTGCCAGCGCGGGCCAGCGAGCCCTTGGCGCGCATCAGGTCGCCGCGCCGCAGCCACTTGTACGGGCGGCCGCGCCGGTCGAGGAGCAGCAGTTCGTTGTGGGTGCTGGCGCGCAGCCGGTTGAAGATCGACTGGAGCGGGTCGTCGACGGAGACGGTCGGGAAGTCGGCGATGCCCACGTCCCGTACCCGGGTGAGGTTGAGCCGCTTGAGCGCGGCGCCCGCGCCGACGAAGCCGGAGACGAAGTCGTCGCTGGGGTTGGTGAGGATCGCCTCGGGGGTGTCGAACTGTGCGATGTGCGACTGCTCGCGCAGCACCACGATGCGGTCCCCGAGCTTGATCGCCTCGTCGAAGTCGTGGGTGACGAACACGATCGTCTTGTGCAGCTCGTGCTGGAGCCGGATCAGCTCGTCCTGGAGGTGATCGCGGGTGATCGGGTCGACCGCGCCGAACGGCTCGTCCATCAGCAGCACCGGCGGGTCGGCGGCGAGCGCGCGGGCCACGCCGACGCGCTGCTGCTGGCCGCCGGACAGCTGCCGCGGGTAGCGGCCGTGGAACTCGCCCGGGTCGAGGCCGACGAGGTCGAGCATCTCCTCGACCCGGCTCCGTACCTTCGCCTTCGACCAGCCGATCATCTTCGGCACGAGGGCGATGTTCTCGGCGACCGTCATGTGCGGGAAGAGGCCGGACGCCTGGATGGCGTAGCCGACCTTGCGGCGCAGCTTCACCGGGTCGATCCGGGTGACGTCGTCGCCGGCGATGCGGATCCGGCCGGAGCTGGGCTCGATCAGCCGGTTGATCATCTTGAGCAGGGTGCTCTTGCCGCAGCCGGAGGGGCCCACCAGGACGACCAGCTCACCGGCGGCGATCTCCATGTTCACGGAGTCGACGGCCGGCAGGGCGGCGCCGGGGTAGCGCTTGCTGAGGTTCTCCAGCTGGAGGGTCGCGCCGGTGACGGCGGTGCTGGACGGCGCGGAGCGGGCGCGGGCCGCTCCGGAGTCGGCGGGCTCGGTCGCGCCTGCGGACGTGGGCACGCCTTCGGGCTCGGCGGCCGTCGGCGGTTCGGGCTCAGGCACGGATACCCCTTGAAATGGTCAGGCGTCCGATCAGGACGTACACGGCGTCGAAAAGCAGGGCGAGAATGATGATTCCGAGGGTTCCGGACACCACCTCGTTGCGCGCGTTGGCGCTGCCCAGGCTGGAGATCCCGCGGAAGATCTGGTTGCCCAGGCCGGGCCCGGAGGCGAAGGCGGCGATGGCGGCGATGCCCATCAGCATCTGGGTGGCCACCCGGATGCCGGTGAGGATCGGTGGCCAGGCGAGCGGCAGTTCGACCCGGAGCAGCTGGGCGGGGCGCGACATCCCGATCCCGCGGGCGGCGTCCACCAGTGCGGGATCGATTCCGCGCAGCCCGACGATTGCGTTCCGGGTGATCGGCAGCAGTCCGTACAGCACGAGGGCGATGACCGTCGGCGCCACGCCCAGGCCGACGAGCGGGATCAGCAGGCCGATCAGGGCCAGCGCCGGCACGGTGAGGATGGTCGCCGTGGTGGTGATGGCCAGATTGCCCGTCCATTCCCTGCGGTAGGTCAGCACGCCGATGAGCACGCCCAGCAGCGTGGCGACCACCATGCACTGAAAGACGGCGCTCGCGTGCTGGAGTGCGTCGGCCAGCAACTGCTGATGACGATTGCCGAGATATTCCCAGAAGCTCACGGATACGCTCCCTACCCACTCACCCGATTTCATGCCTGGTGAACGGCACAAAAGATCATTCCGGATCCTCCGACGCCTGGCGCACCAGCGGGATGATCCGGAGCGGAACGGGATTTTCCATGACGATCGCTGTCGAGGCCCGTACGATCCCATCAAAACCGACAACCCGGTCGATCACCCGTTGAAGGTCGGCGTTGGAGCGGGCCACCAGCCGGCAGAGCATGTCGCCGTGGCCGGTGGTGGTGTGCAGCTCCAGCACCTCCGGCACCCCGGCCAGATGGCTCCGTACGTCCACCCCCTGTCCCTGCTTGATCTCCAGGGTGGCGAACGCGGTCACCGGGTAGCCGAGCGCCGCCGGGTCCACATCCGGACCGAAGCCGCGAATCACCCCGTTGGCCCGCAGCCGGTCCAGCCGGGCCTGCGCCGTGCCCCGCGCGACGCCCAGCCGGCGTGACGCCTCCAGTACGCCGATCCGCGGCTCCTCGGCGAGCAGCTCCAGCAGCCGGCCGTCCAGCTCGTCGATCCCCATGAGCGCCCCTCTCGGTGGTCATCATGTACAGAACGACCGATGATACCGGCCACCGTCTGTACATAGTGGCCAGTCGATCCATGAACTATTGCGCACCTTGTGGAGCAGGGGGAGTCTGGCCGTATGACTGAGACGATGAATCAGCCCCCCGGCACGGCACGGCAGGCGGACCCCTTCCCCGTGCAGGGAATGCACGCGGTCGTCTTCGCCGTGGGCAATGCCAAGCAGGCCGCTCACTACTACTCCACCGCCTTCGGCATGCGGCGCGTCGCGTACTCCGGCCCGGAGACGGGCAGCCGCGAGACCGCGAGCTACGTCCTGGAGAACGGCGCCGCCCGCTTCGTCTTCACCAGCGTCGTCAAGGCCACCACCGAGCGCGGCGCCTTCCTCGCCGACCATGTCGCGGCCCACGGCGACGGCGTCATCGACCTCGCCATCCAGGTCCCCGACGCCCGCGCCGCCTACGCCTACGCCGTCGAGCACGGCGCCACCGGCCTGGAGGAGCCGCACGAGTTGAAGGACGAGCACGGCACCGTCGTCCTCGCCGCCATCGCCACCTACGGCAAGACCCGGCACACCCTGGTGGAGTGCGGCGGCTACGAGGGCCCGTACCTGCCCGGCTTCGTCTCCGCCGAGCCGATCGTCGAGCCGCCCGCCAAGCGGACGTTCCAGGCCATCGACCACTGCGTCGGCAACGTCGAACTCGGCCGGATGAACGACTGGGTCGGCTTCTACAACCGGGTCATGGGCTTCACCAACATGAAGGAGTTCGTGGGCGACGACATCGCCACCGAGTACTCCGCCCTGATGTCGAAGGTCGTCGCCGACGGCACGCTCAAGGTCAAGTTCCCGATCAACGAGCCGGCCATCGCCAAGAAGAAGTCGCAGATCGACGAGTACCTGGAGTTCTACGGCGGCGCCGGCGTGCAGCACGTCGCGCTCGCGACCAACGACATCGTGGCGACCGTACGGACCATGCGCGCCGCCGGCGTGCAGTTCCTCGACACCCCAGACTCGTACTACGACACCCTCGGCGAGTGGGCCGGCGACACCCGGGTGCCGGTCGAGACCCTCCGCGAGCTGAAGATCCTCGTCGACCGGGACGAGGACGGCTATCTGCTGCAGGTCTTCACGAAGCCGGTCCAGGACCGGCCGACCGTGTTCTTCGAGATGATCGAGCGCCACGGCTCCATGGGCTTCGGCAAGGGCAACTTCAAGGCCCTCTTCGAGGCCATCGAGCGCGAGCAGGACAAGCGCGGCAACCTCTGACGGACCCCCACCCTGCCCCGGGCCGCCCGTTCGACTCTTCCCTGCCGGGCGGCCCGGTGCCAGGGTGGGCGCATGGACACCTTGATCGAACGCCTGCGTGCAGCACTCCCCGACGAGGCACTCCTCACCGACCCGGACGTCACGGTCGGCTACGCCCGCGACATGGCCGGCTTCTGCGACGCGGGCACCCCGGCCGTCGTCGTCCTCCCCCGTACGGTCGAACAGGTGCAGCACGTCATGCGCACCGCCACCGAGCTGCGTGTGCCCGTCGTCCCGCAGGGCGCCCGCTCCGGGTTGTCCGGCGCGGCCAACGCCTCCGAGGGCTGCGTCGTCCTCTCGCTCATCAAGATGGACCGGATCCTGGAGATCAGCTCCGTCGACCGGATCGCGGTCGTCGAGCCGGGCGTCATCAACGCCACGCTCTCCCGCGCCGTCGCCGAACAGGGGCTCTACTACCCGCCGGACCCGTCCAGCTGGGAGATGTGCACGATCGGCGGCAACATCGGCACGGGCTCCGGCGGCCTGTGCTGCGTCAAGTACGGGGTCACCGCCGAATACGTGCTCGGCCTCGATGTCGTGCTCGCCGACGGACGGCTGCTCCGTACCGGCCGCTCCACCGCCAAGGGCGTCGCCGGCTACGACCTCACCCGGCTCTTCGTCGGCTCCGAGGGCAGCCTCGGCATCGTCGTACGCGCCGTGCTCGCCCTCAAGCCGCACCCGCCCAGGCAGCTCGCCCTCGCCGCCGAATTCCCCTCCTCCGCCGCGGCCTGCGCCGCCGTCTGCGAGATCATGGCCGGCGGACACGCGCCGTCACTCCTCGAACTCATGGACCGCACCACGCTGCGCGCCGTCAACGACATGGCGCGCATGGGTCTCCCCGAGAGCACCGAGGCGCTGCTGCTCTGCGCCTTCGACACCGCCGACCCGGCGGCCGACCTCGAGGCCGTCGGCGAGTTGTGCACCGCGGCGGGGGCCACGGAGGTCGTGCCGGCCGCCGACGCCGCCGAGTCCGAACTCCTGCTCAAGGCCCGGCGGCTCGCGCTCACCGCGCTCGAGACGGTCAAGCCCGCCACGATGATCGACGACGTCTGCGTGCCCCGCTCCCGGCTCGCCGAGATGCTGGAGGGCACCGCCGCCATCGCCGCCCGGCACGAGCTGACCATCGGGGTCTGCGCCCACGCGGGCGACGGCAACACCCACCCCGTCGTCTGTTTCGACCCCGCCGACGCCGACGAGTCCCGCCGCGCCCGCGAGTCCTTCGACGAGATCATGGCGCTGGGCCTCGAACTCGGCGGCACCATCACCGGCGAGCACGGCGTCGGCATCCTCAAGAAGGAGTGGCTCGCCCGCGAGCTCGGACCGATCGGGATCGAACTCCAGCGCGGCATCAAGCAGACGTTCGACCCGCTGGGCCTGCTCAACCCGGGCAAGCTCTTCTGACAGCTCCACCCGGGTGAGCTCATCCGGGAACCGCGCGGGGCTGCCGGGCCCGGCAGCACGCGGAGCCGGGCCTCGGCCCCCGGCGGGTGCCCCCGGCGCCCGGCCC
>DOWQ01000318.1 GCA_003519485.1 Streptomyces sp.
GCGGGAAAGCGCGGGTCGGTGAGTGCCAGGCGCAGCGCGTGCCGGTGGGCGACGAGCCGCGGGTCCACGAGGGCGACGCGCTCCGCGGCGGGGACGGCCGCGACCAGGGCGGCGGCGTCCTCGTCAGCCGTCGCCGTGACCACGGCGAAGCCCAGCTCCCGGAGGTCGCCCTCGAGTTGCGACCCGGCGACCGGCGGACCGGTGAGGATTGCGGTCGGCAGACGAACTCACTCCTTGACAACTGGCATGACCGTGCCTGGACGCGGCGCGTTCGGGCAGCGGGCGTGGCCACGCTCCGGCTCCGGGCCGGTGGCAGCACGTCGGGCTGAGGTTATCGGATACACGGAAGCGGACGTTCATCGCCTGTTTACGGCCTGATCAGACCGTAGGGGGACAGCAGACGGACGCGGACGATCCCTGGCGATCATCATGTCGGATCCCGGGCCGCGGGCCAAACCCGACCGGACGCCACCCCTCCGCTCACCGCGCCTGCCGTCGACTTCCGGCCAACGGGCGGCGGCGACCCCCTGACCTGCGGTAAATCCGCAGGTCAGAGCATATGACAACGGTGTTCATACCGTTCTTGCGGATACCCCGGTGCCGTAGTTCACTGTGCTCGCGGGGGCCGCTCGGCCGGCCGCCGACCACACGTTTTTGCGAAAGGCAGCTCTCATGGGAGCAGGGCACGACCACGGCCACACTCACGGCCCGCCGGCCGGCGCCACCGCTACGGCCGCCGCCGCCTACCGGGCCCGGCTGCGGATCGCCCTCTGCCTGACCCTGGTCGTGCTGGTCTCCGAGCTCGTCGGCGGCCTCCTCACCGGCTCCCTCGCGCTGCTCGCAGACGCCGGGCACATGGCGACGGACGCTGTCGGGATCTCGATGGCGCTGCTGGCCATCCACTTCGCGAACCGCCCGCCGAGCGAGCGCCGCACCTTCGGCTATGCCCGCGCCGAGATTCTCGCCGCGCTGGCCAACTGCCTGCTGCTCTTCGGGGTCGGCGGATACGTGCTCGTCCAGGGTGTGACACGCCTCATCACCCCTGCGGAGGTGGACGGCGGGCTCACGGTCGTCTTCGGCGCGATCGGCCTGGTGGCGAACTCCGTCTCACTGCTGCTGCTGATGCGCGGCCAGCGGGAGAGCCTCAATGTCCGGGGTGCGTTCCTGGAGGTGATGGCGGACGCGCTGGGCTCCGTCGCCGTCGTCGTGTCCGCCGTGGTCGTCCTGGTGACCGGCTGGCAGCGGGCCGACGCCGTGGCCTCGCTGCTGATCGGCCTCATGGTGGTGCCGCGGGCGTGGAAGCTGCTGCGCGAGGCGCTGGACATCCTGCTGGAGGCCGCCCCGAAGCATGTGGACATGGCGGAGGTACGGGCGCACATGCTCGCCCTCTCCGGCGTGGAGGGCGTGCACGACCTGCATGTGTGGACCATCACCTCGGGCCTGCCGGTGCTCTCCGCGCATGTGGTGGTCAGCCCGGAGGTGCTCGACGCGCTCGGCTACGAGAAGCTGCTGCACGAGCTCCAGGGCTGCCTCGGGCTGCATTTCGACGTCGAACACTGCACCTTCCAACTGGAGCCGGGCGGGCACGCGGAGCACGAGCTCCGGCTCTGCCACTGACGCCGCCCGCCGCATCCGGCCGTCGCGGCGGAGCTCCTCTCCGGGCCCGCTCCACGCCGTACGCGCCGGTCCGTGACCTGTACGCGACACCCCGGTGGTGATCGCCGCCGGGGGTCGGGGCGGCCGCTCGGCGATGCCGCGGACCGGGTGAGTACGGCAGACTGGTCCGTCGTAGCCGAACGAAGGATGGCCATGCCGACCACACCAGCCACGACGGCGGACACCCTCGCCCCGTCTCCCGCCGGGGACCTGGCCGGGCGCCGGAGGGGCGCGCCCGGCGCCGCGGCCCCGATCATGCTCGAACTGGTCGACGAGAGCGGTACGACGACCGGGACCGCGGAGAAGCTCTCCGCGCATCTGCCACCCGGTCGGCTGCACCGGGCCTTCTCGGTCTTCCTCTTCGACGCCGCCGGCCGGCTGCTGCTCCAGCAGCGGGCACTGGGGAAGTACCACTCCCCCGGCGTGTGGTCGAACACATGTTGCGGTCACCCCTACCCGGGCGAATCGCCGTTCGCGGCCGCCGCGCGGCGTACTTCGGAGGAGCTGGGGCTCTCGCCGTCGCTGCTGTGCGAGGGCGGCACGGTCCGCTACAACCACCCGGACCCGGCGTCGGGCCTGGTGGAGCAGGAGTACAACCACCTCTTCGTCGGCCTCGTGCAGGCCGAGCCGAGGCCGAACCCCGACGAGGTGGACGGGACGGCGTTCGTCGCCGCCTCGGAGCTGGCGGACCTGCACCGGGAGCGGCCGTTCTCGGCGTGGTTCACGACGGTCCTGGACGCGGCGCGCCCGGCCGTACGGGAGCTGACCGGGCCGTCGGCCGGCTGGTAGGAGCGCGCTCGGCCGGGGGCGGTGCCGTCGGTTTCGGGTGCGGGCTTCCGGTGCGGGCTTCCGATGACGCCCGCGACGCACTGCGGGCGCCCGGCCCGGCCGCTGTCAGCTGTTGCCGCCCGGGCAGGCGAAGGGCAGTGCGGCCCAGATCACCTTGCCGCCGCTCGCCGTGTGCTGGACGTCGCACCTGCCGCCGGCCTCGCGCGTGATCGCCTTCACCAGCAGCAGCCCGCGTCCGCCCGTATTGTCCTGGTCGGTCTCCAGAGCCTTGGGCCGGTAGGGATGGCTGTCCTCGACGGCGACGCGCACCCAGTCGACTCCGACGGAGACCTCGATCCCGATCTCGGGCGACAGCAGGGCGGCGTGCTTCACAGCGTTGGTGACCAGCTCCGAGACGATCAGCAGCAGCCCGTGCAGATGATCCTCGTGCACGGGCACGCCGCGGCGCAGCAGCAGATCGCTGACCGCGTGCCGGGCGCGCGGCACCGTGGGCTCCACGGCCGGGGCGGTGAAGCGCCAGACACCTTCGTACGGGTAGGGGCCCGGGGGCGCCGGACCACCCACGGCGGGCCCGGCGCCCACCGGCGGCCCGGTGTTCGCGGCCTGACCGTCCACTGCCGCGCCGGTGCCTGCCGACCCGGTGCCCACCGGCGGACCGCCGTCCATGACCGGTCCGCCGTTCACCGGCGGACCGCCGGCCACGATCGGTCCACCGGCCGATACCGCGTCGGGCGGGACGCTCCCGCGGATCTCCATGTGCCGGCACCCACTCTCGACCTTGCGCGACGATCCCCGCAGCCTGCTGCCGGCCGGGCGCGCGCTGAGCGCGTCCGCCACGACGACTGGATCCGCGTCACAGGTCGAGTGTTGGCCACGGTGACGGCTCAGTCCGGCCACCTGGCGGTAAGTGGGCATCTATCGACAGATTCCGACCATTCCTGCCCAGCCGCAGCGGTTTCCCGACCGCCATGGGACACCTCGTTGCGCATTCAAGGAAGGCGGTCCGGATACGATCCGCGCATGGCGCCCTCCCCCAACGCCCCTTCCCCCGGCCCCGTCCCGCCCGCGGCGCCCGCACCGCCCGGTCCGTCCGGCGGGTCCGCCGCGTCCGGCCGGTCCGGCGCGCCCGCTGACTCCGCCGCCGCGCTGCTGTCCGGCGTCGCCGACGGCATCGCGACCGTCACGATCCACCACCCCGCCAAGCGCAACGCCATGACCGCCGCGATGTGGCGCGAGCTCCCCGTACTGCTGGAGCGGCTCGCCGCCGACCCTTCCGTACGGGCCCTGGTGCTCACCGGCTCCGGCGGCACCTTCTGCGCGGGTGCCGACATCGGCGAGCTCGGGACGGCGGGGCAGGACGACGGCGGCCCGCAGAGCCTGGCCGCGGCGGCCGAGGAGGCGCTCGCCGCCTTCCCCAAGCCGACGCTGGCCGCGGTCCGCGGCTACTGCGTGGGCGGCGGCTGCCAGCTCGCCGCCGCCTGCGACCTGCGATTCGCCGCCGAGGGCTCGTCCTTCGGGGTCACCCCCGCGCGGCTCGGCATCGTCTACCCCGCGACGGCCACCCGCCGGCTCACCCGCCTCGTCGGCCCGGCCACCACCAAATACCTGCTCTTCTCGGCCGAGTTGATCGGTGCCGAGCGCGCGCTGCGCACCGGCCTGATCGACGAGCTGCTCTCCGCCGACGCCCTCGACGCGCGGGTGGCCGAATTCACCCGCGTACTGGCTTCCCGGTCGCTGCTCACCCAGGCCGCGGCCAAGGAGTTCGCGAACGGCGCCGAACCCGCGCGGGCCGAGCACTGGGCGGAGCAGGCCCGGGGCAGCGGCGACCCGGCCGAGGGCGTCGCCGCCTTCCTGGAACGCCGCGCGCCCCGCTTCACCTGGGCCGGCTGACCGGGCGGGGG
>DOWQ01000097.1 GCA_003519485.1 Streptomyces sp.
TCGGCGTGCGGGCCGCCGGCGCGCTGGTGGTATCCCTCGCCCACCGGCTCACCGGAGGGGTCGAGGATCACGCAGCCGACGACGGGGTTGGGGCTGGTGGAGCCGAGTCCACGGGCAGCGAGCACCAGGGCACGACGCATGGCCATGGTCTCGGCCGTGGCTGCCGCTTCGGTGGCCACCGGGTCCTCCTGCCTCTTCGGGCACGGACTCCGGGGCTGTCGAGAAGACAAGAGCGGAACAACGCAACAGGGGCGACGAGGCCGGAACGTACGGTTCGCACCCCTGAGGGGCGGACCGCACCGCCGGACGGCGGCGCACCGAATGCTTGCCCGCCGCGCACTGCCTCCCATCCGGACTTTAACCGTCGGTCCAGGAATCTCACCTGGTCAACCGGCCACTGGATGCGGCCGGGTCGCGGACTGTAACCGCCGGTTCGGACTTTCACCGACCCCGGAGTGCGCTGACGTCATTTGGTACGAGTCCAGTGTGCCACGTCCGATCGTCGGCCATACGGGCGACCGCTGTGGTCTGGCTCACAGAGAGCGCCACCCTCGTCACGCGCGGCCACGGGTCGGGCGGGCGGGGGCACGGCCCTGCGCCCGGCCGAAGAGCGATCCGGCCACGCGCCGCACGGCCGCACGGCACGGAGCCCCGTACCCGAATACGGGCGCGCGAAAGCCCGGGCCGCGCCATGGCAGCCGCCGCCCGCAGGCGCCTCCCGCAGGCTCACCCTCCCCAGACGGCCAGCTCGCACCAGACGGTCTTGCCGCCGCCGGGCAGCAATTGGTGCCCCCACTCCTTGCTGAGGGCGGCGACGATCGTCAGGCCGCGCCCGTTCTCGGCCGTACCGACGTCCCGCACCGGCGCCGGCGGGCTGCCGCTCGCGTCCGAGACACGGACGCACAACACCGGCCCGTCCCGCTCCAGTTCCAGGATCACGGGCTGTTCGCCATCGCCCGCCCCGTGCACGACGGCGTTGGTCACCAGCTCACTGACCAGCAACTCCGCCACGGCGAGCGGCTCCTGGCCCACACGCCAGCCGCGCAGCACAGCCGTGGTGTGCCGGCGGGCCCGCAGCGGTGCGGAGATGGTCGGCGGAAATTCGAAACGCGAGGTGGAATGTCCAAAGGCCACATGTCGAGCTTGCGACAACCCGGGTAGGCTCGACTACGGGGAGTTACCCAACCGGTCCGCTGTTGGATGGAGGCACCAGCCCGTGGTCGCGCCGAGAGAGCTCGATCCGACGTCGTCCGTGCTCGCCTTCTTCGGCAGCGAGCTGCGCCGGCACCGGACGGCCGCCGGGCTCAGCCAGGAGCGGCTGGGAGAGATCGTCAACTACACCGGCTCCCTGGTGGGTCAGGTGGAGACGGCCCGCCGCAGCCCCAGCCGGGACCTGGCCGAGCGCCTCGACTCGGCGCTGGGGACGGACGGCGCGCTGACCCGCCTCTGGCCGCTCGTCAACCGCGACAGCCACCCCGTCTGGTTCCGGGGTTATGTGCAGCTGGAGAAGTCCGCCACCCGCATCCGGTCCTTCCAACCGCAAGTGGTGCACGGCCTGTTGCAGACCCCCGGTTACGCCGGCGCGTTGCTGGCCACCCTCAGGCCGGACGATCTGGCCGACCGGGTGGCGGCGCGGCTGGAGCGGCAGCGCATCCTGGACCGGGAGAAGCCGCCCCGGCTCTGGGTGACGCTGGACGAGGCGGTGCTCCGCCGGGTGGTCGGCGGACCGGCCATCCAACGGGAACAGCTCGCCCACCTGGTACGGATGGCCGCCCGCTCACGGATAGTCCTCCAGGTGCTCCCCTTCTCGGCCGGCGCACATCCCGGCGTGGACGGCGCGCTGACCCTGCTGTCCTTCGCGGACGAGCAGGACGTCGCCTACTGCGAGGGCTACGGAAGCAGCCAGCTCATCGAATCCTCACCTGACGTGGAGGAATGCGACTTCCGATACGATCTTGTCCGCGCGGCAGCGCTGTCGCCCGACGCTTCGGTCGACATGATCGTGACGGTGATGGAGGAGCTATGAGAGCAACAACTCCGGAATCCACAGACGCGGCGTGGCGCAAGTCCAGTTACAGCGGTGCTCAGGGCGGCGAATGCGTGGAGGTCTCCGTCGGCGGCACGGCCCTGGCCGTGGCCGTACGGGACTCCAAGCGGCCCGACGGCCCCCGGCTGACCGTCGGCCCGGCCGCTTGGGCGGCCTTCCTGCGCTTCGCGGCGGTCCCGCAGGGCTGAGCACCGCCCGCCACGGGCGCGCAGGGTGAGCGCCGCTCCGAGCCGCGCCCCGGTGTCTGCGGGCCGCACGGCAGAATCGTTTCCGCCCCGCCTTCGGCCGTTCCGCCTTCGCTCCTCCACCTTCGGCCCTCCGCCTTCAGACCTCGCCTCTTGGCTCCTCGCCTCCCGGCTTCGCCCGGCCTCCGCATCTCCGCCCCCTCCGATGGCCGCCGCCACACCGCTCCCCGGAAAGCTCTGTCTCCTGCCTCCTCCTGTCTCTCCGACGGAATCACTCACCGCTCCGCCGGACTGACTGATGATGGGGTGCGCCGGGCCGGGCGGACGCCCCGCCCGGCCGGCCGG
>DOWQ01000669.1 GCA_003519485.1 Streptomyces sp.
GGCGGACGGGGCGGACGGGGCGGCCTGCGGGCCGTAGCCCGGCGGGGGCGGGCCGAAGGCGCCCGGGGAGGGTGGCGGGGAACCGGCAACCGAGTGGTGCGGCGGTATGCCGGGCGGAGGAGGCGGTCACTGGGTCATGCGGGATTCGGCCTTCGGCTCGGTACTCGATGAAGCGGTCAGCAGGCGTGAGGCCGCAGGCAGCGGTCGGCGACCGGCGGTCAGTTGGGGCTGCGCACTCCGCGCCGACGGCGGTGGTCGCGGAGGACGATCGCCGTGCCGGCGACGACCGCGACCAGGATCCCGGTGGTCCCCAGGGCGTACGTCGCGTAGCGCTCCTCGCGTTCCTGCGGGGTCTCGCTCAGGGTGAGGGCCATCGGCTCGGGGGCCGCGGCGGCCGGGGGGCCGGCGTCGGGGACCGCCTCGTCGAGGGGCCGGTCGTCCTCGGTGAGGGCGCGGACCGGGTCGACGACGCCCCAGCCGACGTTGGCGTCGTGGCCGTTGATGCTGCGTTCCGCCGTCTGCTCGATCTGGGCGACGACCTGGTTCGGCGTCCAGGACGGGTGCTCGGCGCGGATCAGGGCCGCCACCCCGGCGACGTACGGCGCGGAGAAGCTCGTCCCGTTGTCGACGCACTGGCCGAAGCCCGGGACGGTCGAGACGATGTCGACGCCCGGTGCGGCCACGCCCAGGAAGGCGCCCCGCTGGGAAAAGGGGGCGCGCTCGTTGTTGCGGTCGGAGGAGGCGACGGCGAGCACGCCCTCGAAGGCGGCCGGATAGGTCTTCTTGGCCTTGCCGTCGGCTCCGTCGTTGCCCGCCGAGGCGATCACGACGATGTTCTCGGCCAGCGCCTTGCGGACGGACCCGGCCAGCTGCGAGGTCTCGTCGAGCGGGTCCGACGTGTCCTGCGAGATGTTGATGACGTCGGCCTTCTCGGCGACCGCGTAATCGATCGCCCTGGCCAGGGTCTCGGCGTTGCCGGCGCTCTCCGCGTCGTTCTGCCGGATCGGGATGATCACCGCCTCGGGGGCGAGGCCGACGAATCCCGTGCCCGGCTGGGGGCGGGCGGCGATGATCCCGGCGACCTTGGTGCCGTGGCCGACAGGGTCGGTCGTGGCGTCGCCCAGCTCCTTCTTGCTCCGGCCCTCCGCGGGCTTGAGCAGGTTCAGCCCGCTACCCGCGTCGACGGCCTTCCTCAGCTGCGGATTGTCGTTGTCGACTCCGGTGTCGATGACCGCCACCCGCACCGGGTGGCCGTCCGCGGTACGCCCCTTGGTCTCCTGCCACAGCTGGTCGAAGAGGACGCGCTGCAGCGGCCAGGGGCGGCCCTCGAACTGGTCCTTCATGGGGAACGTGCACTCGCCGCCGCCACCCGCCAGGGGGCGTACGGCCGTGTCGTCCGCGCCCTCTGCCGCTACGATGCGCGACTCCGCCGCTCCGGCCGCCGTGGCCGCAGTCGCCGGTGTCCCGGCCGTCGCCGCCGGTGTCCCCGACAGCCCTGCCAACCCTGCTAGCCCCGCCAGCCCGGTCAGGACCGCGGCAGCGGCCAGTGCCGCCGCCTTCCCGCCTCGCACCACTGCGTTCCTCTCCCCCGTACGGTTACGAACCCTGCGGCTGCCTGGCGCTGTTGGTGTCGAGCCGCGGCCCCTTGGACAGGAACTGCGACCACTCGACGGGTACGGGCACCGGCTCGACCTCCTGGTAGCCGAGCCGCACCTGGGCGGGCTCCTGGGCCTGCCCGTCCTTCTTCTTGCCGCCCGCCCCGATCTCGGACGTGCCGGCGCTGCTGTCGCCGTTGGCCTGCACGGCGTAGCGCAGCCCGGTGTCCGTCACCAGGAAGAGCGATCCCGACTCCGACTGCTCGCCCCGGATCTGCTTGTAGAGGACGCCCGTTCCGGGGGTGACGTAGGCACTGGTGCCACCGTCCACGATCTCGCGCGGATACTCCGTGCCCGCCCACATGCTGAGCCGGGCGGTGCCCTTGGCGCCCACGTCGTGGAGCACGCTGCACACCGTGTCGCGGGCCTCCGTGCCCTGCGCGCCGTTCACCTGTTCGGAGCCGTGCAGGGGCCAGGTCCGGTCTCCGTAGAAGCGGTGCGCCGGGCCTTGCGGGGTGAAGGACTGCGCGTTGACGTCCTTGGCCCTGCCGAGCTGTTCGAGCGGGTCCGTCTGCCGGGAGTTGAGCAGGAGCTTCGCGGTGAAGTCGGACACCGGCAGGACCTTCCCTGCCAGCACGACGTACTGCTGCCGGCCCGTGCCCGTGGTTGCCCTGATGACGGTGCCGACACGGTTCTCGTCGTCGGCCAGGCCGTCGACTCCCGCCGGCTCGCCGACCCGGCCGGGCACCTCGGGGAAGTCCAGCGGATCACCGTCGTGGAGGGTGGCCAGCCAGTCCTGGGTGACCGGTTGGGGCTTCGCGCCCTGGCCCACCAGGGTCCGCAGCAGGAGCTCGCCGGGCTCTGCGCCGGCCCCTCCGGTGCCGATGCGGTACTTGGTGCCGTCCGAGCCGACCAGATACTGCGTCCCGTCCTCCCCCCGCGCATAGAGGACCTGGTCGCGCGTCAGCCGCTCCTTGCCGCCGACCTCCGCCGCCTCGCGCTCGGCCAGCACGAAGGTGGCCTTCTGCACGGAGCCGCCGGAGCCGCCGGGCTGCTCGCAGACGGCCCAGCGCTTGGCTTTCCCGGCCTCCTCGGCCGACGGCAGCCGGTCCGGCGCGTACGGGATGCCGATGGTCGGCCCGTGCGAGATCTTGCCGCTGTCCAGGACCTTCTCGTCCACCTTGATGACGTCGAACTCGCCCGCGTCGAGGAGGAGCCGCGCCGAGGCCAGGTTGAGCACCGGGTGGAGCTGGGTCTCCCTGCCCGTCTTCAGCACGACGTAGCGGGTGGTCGACTCGCTGCCGACGATGACCTTCTGTCCCGGCTCGTCCCATCCGTTCGGCGCCTTGGGTTTGAACATGCCCCAGGCTCCGAAGCCCGCCAGCACCAGCACACCGACGATGATTCCCGGCAGCAAGGCGCGCAGCGGGCGGGGCGCGCCCTCTTCCGTGCCGGTCGGTGACGGCTGGAGAAAGGCCGCGACGGTGCGCTTCTTCGCGAAGGTGTACGCATTGAGCTCGTCGCGTCGTGACACCATGAATTCCCGCGTCTCCCCCGTGCTCGTGCCCCCCGCTGGGTGGCGGCGTTGTCGGACCGGCCCCCTACTATGCCGGGTGATGGTCGGCACGTGCCGTGCGGGTAGGGTGACGTACGGTCAACGGTCCAGATGACCGGGGTGTTTCGGACCGAAGTCGGACGCAAGGGGGACCCCGCATGACTACGGCTGCACCCGCTCGGCCGGCTGCGCCCGCGCCCTCCGTGCCGGTCGCGCCGCGGCTGCGGTCGCGGCCCGGACACTTCGGGTCGCTCCGGCTCCAACAGCTGGTGCTGGTCGAGGTGGCGGCAGCGGCGCTGCTGCTCGCCTGGGTCGTCGAGCCGCTGCTGCTCGCGCCGGCGGCGGTGTTCTCCGGGGCGCTGCTGCTGTTCGCGGTGATGCGCCGTCATCAGCGGTCGCTGCCCGAGTGGCTCGGCAGCGCACTCGCGCTGCGCCGCCGTCAGCGCCGGGCGGCCTCGGCGCCGCCGGCACCGGACACGGACCCGGCGCTCGCGCCCGCCGTCGAGTGCGAACCGGCCCTGCGTACGTACAGCTACACCGACCGCGATCGCCGGCACGTCGGCATGATCGGGGACGGCACCTTCGTCACCGCCGTCCTGCGGGTCGAGACGGGCGGCCGCGCGCTCCGCCCCCAGCGGACGGAGCAGCCCCTGCCGCTCGCTCTGCTGCGCGATGTGCTCGAGGTGGACGGCATCCGGCTGGAGTCGGCCCAGGTCGTCCAGCACACCCAGCCGGCGCCGGCGCCGCACCTGCCGGAGCAGTCGGTGGCCGCGCGGAACTACGTGCCGCTGCACGCCCGGACGGGTTCGCCGGCCGTACGGATCAGCTGGATAGCCCTGAAGCTCGACCCGGAGCTGTGCCCGGAGGCCGTCGAGGCGCGCGGCGGGGGGCTCACCGGCGCGCAGCGGAGCGTGCTGCGCGCGGCCGACCAACTGGCGAGCCGGCTGACCGGCGCGGGTTTCCGTGCCGCCGTGCTCAGTGAGGAGGAGCTCATCGCGGCCGTCGCGACCTCGCTCTGCGCGAATCCGAGGGCCACCGCCCAGGCCGGCCGCGCGGAGGTCCCCGCGCGCCGTACGGCCGAGACGTCCCGCATCTGGCAGTGCGACGACCGCCGGCACACCACGTACTGGCTCGGCCGCTGGCCGCAGTTGGGCGCGGGGGCGGCGGCGCTGCCGCAGCTCGTCGCGCTGCTGACCTCGGTGCCGGCGCTCGCCACGACCTTCAGCCTGACGCTGCGCCGCGGTGCCAGGGAGGAAGTGACGCTCAGCGGGCACGTCCGGATAACCGGCCGGAGCGACAACGAACTGGTGCGGGCCCGGAATGAACTGCAACGCACCGCGCGCGGTGTGAAGACGGGGCTGGTGCGGCTCGACCGCGAACAACTGCCCGGTGTGCTCGCCACGCTGCCGCTCGGAGGTGCCCGCTGATGTCCGTACCGACCACCGCGCCCGGCGCTCCCGCCACCCGTGCCGTGCCGGGCGCACCCGGCACGCCCGTACCGGCGCCGGCGCCGGGC
>DOWQ01000441.1:0-176 GCA_003519485.1 Streptomyces sp.
TAGGCCGCTACACAACGGGGGCCTGCTGGACGCTGCGTCCTGCCGAAACAGCACACATGCGCGGACGCGCTGGGCTACCAGGACTCGAACCTAGACTAAATGAACCAGAATCACTCGTGCTGCCAATTACACCATAGCCCATGGTATAGACCAGTACCCCCGACCGGATTCGAACC
>DOWQ01000441.1:233-2687 GCA_003519485.1 Streptomyces sp.
CTAGGCCGCTACACAACGGGGGCTAGTCACTGCTGAACGCATTGCACACAAGAGAGTTCTACGGGGATCTCTTGCTGGGCTACCAGGACTCGAACCTAGACTAAGTGAACCAGAATCACTCGTGCTGCCAATTACACCATAGCCCACCGGAACGCAACCCCTGGAGGGATTTGTTCGGCTCGCGCTGCCCGTCCGGCCTTGTCGGCCCGCTCGAGCGGCGCAGGAGGAACATTACCCGATCGTGGACAGCGCTCCAAAACGGGTATCGCCCGGCCCGGCGCCGTACGGCCCGGTCCCGACAGGGCGTTCCGCACAGGCAGGCGGCCCGATCGTGCGGGCGGACGAGGCGCTGGGGCGGCGCTCCGCGGACTCACCCGGCCGGGGCGCGGGCGCGGATGTGAGAGGGGCCCGGCAGCCGCGCGTTCCGGCTGCCGGGCCCCTCTCCACGATGCCGCGGTCCCGCGAGCCCGCGGTCCCGCTTTCGCACGGGACCGGGTTCACGCCCTCACGCCCTCACACCTTCACGCCGCAAGCCGCTCCAGGGCCGCGTCCACCCGGGCCAGGGTCCGCTCGCGGCCCAGCACCTCCAGGGACTCGAAGAGCGGCAGACCGACCGTACGGCCGGTGACCGCGACCCGGACCGGGGCCTGGGCCTTGCCGAGCTTGAGGCCGTGCTCCTCCCCCGCGGCGACCACGGCGTCCTTGAGCGCGTCCGTGCTCCAGTCCGCCGCGGCGAGCTTCGCGCGGGCCGTACGCAGCAGGGCCGCCGAGCCCTCCTTCATGGCCTTGGCCCAGGACGCCTCGTCCACCGCCGGCTCGTCCAGGAAGAGGAAGTCGACGTTGGCGGTGATGTCGGAGAGCACCGTGACGCGGGTCTGCGCCAGCGGCGCCAGCGCCTCGAACGCGGCGCGGTCGAACGCCTCCGGCCGCCAGGGGGCGTGTGGCGCCGTGAGCCAGGGCTCGCAGCGCGCGATGAAGTCCTTGGTCTCCAGCTCGCGCAGGTGCGTGGCGTTGACGGCCTCGCACTTCTTGAGGTCGAACCGCGCCGGGTTGGCGTTGACATCCGCGATGTCGAAGGCGGCGACCATCTCCTCGACCGAGAAGATGTCGCGGTCCTCGGCGATCGACCAGCCCAGCAGCGAGAGGTAGTTGAGCAGCCCCTCGGGGACGAAGCCGCGCTCGCGGTAGAGGTTGAGCGAGGACTCCGGGTCGCGCTTGGAGAGCTTCTTGTTGCCCTCCCCCATGACGTACGGCAGATGGCCGAACTCCGGGGTGCTGCCGTTGCCGACCCCGATCTCGGCCAGCGCGCCGTAGAGCGCGATCTGCCGGGGGGTGGAGGACAGCAGGTCCTCGCCGCGCAGCACGTGGGTGATCTCCATCAGCGCGTCGTCGACCGGGTTGACGAGCGTGTAGAGCGGGGCGCCGTTGGCCCGGACGATGCCGAAGTCCGGGACGTTCTCCGGGGTGAAGGTCAGCTCGCCGCGCACCAGGTCGGTGAAGGTGATCGGCTCGTCCGGCATCCGGAAGCGCACGATCGCGGTGCGCTGCTCGGCGTCGTAGGCGGCGATCTCCTGCTGGGTGAGCGCGCGGCACTTGCCGTCGTACCCCGAGGGCCGGCCGGCGGCGCGGGCGGCGTTGCGCCGGGCGTCCAGCTCCTCGGTGGTGCAGTAGCACTTGTACGCGTGGCCGGCCTCCTGGAGGCGGCGGGCGGCATCGGCGTAGATGTCCATCCGCTGGGACTGCCGGTACGGCGCGTGCGGGCCGCCGGCCTCGGGACCCTCGTCCCAGTCGAAGCCCAGCCAGCGCATCGCGTCGAGCAGCTGGCCGTAGGACTCCTCGGAGTCGCGGGCCGCGTCGGTGTCCTCGATGCGGAAGACCAGGGTGCCGCCGTGGTGGCGGGCGAACGCCCAGTTGAAGAGGGCGGTGCGGACCAGGCCCACGTGGGGGTTGCCGGTCGGCGAGGGACAGAAACGTACGCGTACGGACGGGTCCGTACCGCTGGGTGCGCTAGCCACGCTTGATCACCTTATTGGTGAGAGTGCCGATGCCTTCGATGGTGACGGCGACCTCGTCGCCGACGTTGATGGGGCCGACCCCGGCCGGGGTGCCGGTGAGGACGACGTCGCCCGGGAGCAGCGTCATCGCCTCGGTGATGTGCACGATCAGGTCGGCGACGGAGCGGACCATCTCGCCGGTGCGGCCGAGCTGGCGCTGCTCGCCGTTGACGGTGCACATGATGCCGAGGTCGGCGGGGTCGAGCTCGGTCTCCACCCAGGGGCCGAGGGGGCAGGAGCCGTCGAAGCCCTTGGCGCGGGCCCACTGGCTCTCGCCGCGCTGGATGTCACGCGCGGTGACGTCGTTGGCGCAGGTGTAGCCGAGGATCACGTCCTGGACGCGCTCCCGGGGGACCTCCCGGCACATCCGCCCGATCACCACGGCCAGCTCGGCCTCGTG
>DOWQ01000441.1:2738-6133 GCA_003519485.1 Streptomyces sp.
ACGACCTTGCTGGGCAGGACCGGCGGCAGCAGCCGGACCTTGCTCAGCGGGACCTTGCTGCCCGAGCGCTCGAAGTCGGCGAAGGGGTGGCCCTTGATGATGTCGAGGACGGGGCCGTCCGGGTCGGACGGCTCTCCTTCCACGACGCCGAAGGCGACGTTTCCGTCGATGGAGAATCTGGCGATGCGCACGGGAAGCCGCTGCCCCTCACTGACTGGCCGGAGACTGACGCTTCAGGCTAACGCGCCCCTCGTCCCACCCGGCTCACCCGCGGCGGCGGTCGCGCTCCGCAGCGCGTACGGGCGCTCACGCCACGCCGTGCCGGGCGCTCTCCGGTCCTGTCGTGCGCTTCCCGCCGTGCGCTCAGCTCTCCGGGGCGTCCATCAGGACGGTGCGGCGCGGGTTGGCGGTCTGGGCCGGGAGTTCCACCGGGCCGGCCGACTCCCCGTCGACGACGGGACGCATTTCGTCGGCGTCCTTGAGATGCGCCAGCGTGGTGCGTCGCGGGTTCGCTATGTTGCGGAACATCATCGTCGTCTTCAACCGGGCTCAGTCCTCAGTGCTGGTACGTGCTGGAGTGCTTGTACGTTCTGGTTACATGTGTCAACGGCCAGGCTAGCGGGGCGATTCCCCGGTGATCACACGGCAAAGCCTTGAACATCATGTGATTTTGCTCACCAATTAAGGAGCAAAACCGACATAGTGGACCACTTCCGCCTTACCGGGAAGCGGACATTAGCGGATGGAAGCGCGCGTTCCGGTCCTGGATGCCGCGGCCGGGACGCCGGACGGGCTCGACGGCGTCCGCCCGCAGCCCGGCGAAATGTCCACTATCCACCGCTAAGCTTTCTACGTCTCGTGATGTCTTCCGCACATAGCGTCACGCCCGGCAAGGAGCGCCCCTCCGCCCTTGTTGGAGATCCTGCTCTGTGCTGAAATCTCACGGACCGCCGCACGATCCAGCCGGCGCGCACGGAGGCGCAAACCAGCGCCGCGCGGTGGTCGTCTCACTGCCCATATGAAGAAGAGGGAGACGCGCCGGTCACTCACGACCACCACGGGGACTCCAGGTCCCCACGACTCGACACCGTTCCGCCGCCCACCGGCGGAGCGCCTGGTCCAGAGGTTGCGACGCTAGTGCAGGGACGTTTCAAGAGGGATAGCAGCGCTGCGGCGGACCCGGAGCTGCGTGGCGGGCCCGACCGCGGCTCCTCACCCCAGCGCGCCCAGGGCTCCGGAGTCACGCCCGGTGACCAGGGCTCCGACCGGGGCTCATCCACGCACGCGCAGAACGGCGAGGACACCGGCCGCCCGGAGGGCGCGCGGCCACCGACCGGCCCGGGCTCGCGCCTCGCGCTGCGCAACTGGCGCATCAGCACCCGCCTCGTCTCGCTCCTCGCCCTCCCCGTGGTGGCGGCGACCTCCCTCGGCGCGCTGCGCATCGACTCCTCGATGGACGACCTCGCCCAGCTGGAGAACATGCAGCTGCTGACCGACATGACCAAGGAGGCGACCGAGCTCGCGTCCGCGCTCCAGGAGGAGCGCGACCACTCGGCCGGCCCGCTGGCGGTCGGGGACGAGAAGAACGACGACGTCGTCTACCCGCGGCAGAAGACCGACCGCGCCAAGCAGGCGTTCCGCGAGGCCACCCAGGAGATCGAGGCCTCGGAGGACGAGGAACTGGTGGGCGTGAACTCCTCGCTCGTCAACATCCTCAAGCAGCTCGAGAAGATCAAGCAGATCCGCGCGAACGCGTACGACAACGACGACTACGTCGCGCAGACCGTCCAGAGCTACAACGAGCTGATCAACTCCCTGCTGTCGCTCTCCCAGGACATGGCCCAGGCCACCAGCAACACCGAGATGATCCGCGCCACCCGCGCGCTCGCCGCGTTCTCCTCCACCAAGGAGTACGCCTCGATGCAGCGCGCGATGATCAGCGCCGGCCTCGCCCACGAGCCCAAGCCCAAGCTCTCCCCCAGCGACCGGCTCTACGGAGAGTCCGCGCTGCTGAGCGAGGAGTCGACGCTCGCGCAGTTCAGCCAGATCTACGACGGCAAGTCGAGCACCGAGGAACTCCTCCAGGCGCTGGACAACAACGCCAACATCATCCTCGCCGACAAGTACGCCGCCCGGATGCTGAAGCCGACCAGTCCGATCAAGGACGAGGACCGGACGTACAAGGACTGGTACGACCAGGGCACCAACAAGATCGAGGAAATGTCCCGGATCGAGCAGACCCTGCTCTCCGAGATGGAGGAGAAGGCCCGCGAGCTGCGCGCCGAGGCCCAGCGGGTCGCGGTGCTCAACGGTGCGATCATCCTGCTCGTCCTCGGTGTCTCCCTCGTCGGCGCCTTCGTCGTGGCGCGCTCCATGGTCCGCTCGCTCCGCCGGCTCAAGGACACGGCCCAGGAGGTCTCCCAGCAGCGGCTGCCCGAGCTGGTCCAGCAGCTGTCCGAGGCCGACCCGCAGGACGTGGACACCTCCGTCAAGTCCGTCGGCGTGCACAGCCGGGACGAGATCGGCCAGGTCGCCGCGGCCTTCGACGACGTGCACCGCGAGGCCGTCCGGCTCGCCGCCGAGCAGGCGCTGCTGCGGGGCAACGTCAACGCCATGTTCACCAACCTCTCGCGCCGCAGCCAGGGCCTCATCCAGCGCCAGCTGTCGCTGATCTCCGAGCTGGAGAGCCGCGAGGCCGACCCGGACCAGCTGTCCTCGCTGTTCAAGCTGGACCACCTCGCGACCCGTATGCGCCGGAACGGCGAGAACCTCCTCGTCCTCGCGGGCGAGGAGCCCGGCCGCCGCTGGACCCGCCCCGTCCCGCTGGTCGACGTGCTCCGCGCCGCGGCCTCCGAGGTGGAGCAGTACGAGCGGATCGAGCTCAGCGCCGTTCCGTCGACGGAGGTCGCGGGCCGGGTCGTCAACGACCTCGTGCACCTCCTCGCCGAGCTGCTGGAGAACGCCACCTCCTTCTCCTCGCCGCAGACCAAGGTCAAGGTCACCGGTCACGCGCTGCCCGACGGCCGGGTGCTGGTCGAGATCCACGACACCGGCATCGGCCTCTCCCCGGAGGACCTGGCCGCGATCAACGAGCGGCTGGCCAGCCCGCCGACCGTGGACGTGTCGGTGTCCCGCCGCATGGGTCTGTTCGTGGTCGGCCGGCTGTCCCTGCGGCACGGCATCCGTATCCAGCTGCGGCCGTCGGACTCCGGCGGCACGACCGCCCTCGTCATGCTTCCCGTGGACGTCGCCCAGGGCGGCCGCAAGGTTCCCGGCAAGCCCGGCCAGGGCGCGGTACCGGGCGGCAACGGCGCCCCGGCCGGCCGTCTGGCTGGCATGCAGCCCCGCGGCCAGGTCTCCGGCGGCGCCCGCCCCGCGCTCCCCAGCCGCGACGG
>DOWQ01000451.1:0-2358 GCA_003519485.1 Streptomyces sp.
CTGGGCCACCGGAACGTACTCGCCCGCCGTGTGCGCCAACGTCGGATCGCCGGGACCGTAGTTGAGCGCCGGGGTGCCCATTGCCGTGAACCGGGCGACGTCCGTCCAGCCCAGCTTGGGCCGCGGTATCACGCCGAGGACCCGCACCAGCGAGGAGAGGGCGTCGCGGCCGAGTCCCGGCAGCGCTCCCGGCACGACCTCCGTCACCTCGGTCAAGTACTCCTCCTCCGGGAAAAGGCCGCGCAGGTAATCCGCGGCCTNNACGCACTCGTCCGGTACGACGTTCCCGGCCACGCCCGCCCGCACCGCGACGGCGCTCAGCCCCTCCCGGTACTCCAGGCCGTCGATGAGGACCCGCTCAGCGACATGGTCCCCGAGCCGCCGCAGGACCGGTGCCGCACGGTGGGCGGCGTTGACGCCCGTCCAGGCGCGGGCCGTGTGGGCGCGTTCGCCGCGCACCGTGATGTCGGCGGTCAGGTAGCCCTGGCACCCCGCCTCGACGCCTGCGTCCGAGGGCTCCATCAGGATCGCCATTCCGGCCTCGAGCAACTCGGGCCGGAGTGCGGCGATATGTCCCAGGCCGTTGGCGGCGTCGTCGATCTCCTCGCCCGCGTAGAAGAGGTACGTCACGTCGCGCACGGGTGCGGTGAGCGTGGCGGCCAGGCGCAGCGCGACGGCGACACCGCCCTTCATGTCGCAGGCGCCCAGGCCGTACAGCAGGCCGCCGTCCAGCCGTGAGGGCAGATTGCCGGCTTCCGGGACCGTGTCCAGGTGGCCTGCGACGATCACGCGTTCGGCGCGGCCGAGGGTGGTGCGGGCGGCCACCGAGTCACCGATCCGGTCGACGGTGAGGTGCGGCAGGGCGCGCAGCGCGGCCTCGACGGCGTCGGCGAGCCCGGCCTCGTCACCGCTGACGGACGGGGTGTCGACGAGCACGCGGGCCAGGGCGAGTACGTCGGCGGCCGGGTCGAGGACGGCTCGGTCGTGGTGGCTGGTGGTCATGGGGGCATCTCCCGGGGGACGGCGCGGCGTGGCGCGGTGCAGGGGCCCGCCCTCGCGCGTCGCGGTCGGCCGCGTACGCGCTTCGACGACGACAAGTCCGTCCGTCCGTCCGCCGACTCCGGCAGTCGATCGCGGGATGCCGGCCGCGTACGCGCCCCGTCCGTCAGGTCGGTTCCGGTTCCTCCACCGCTCCGGTGTACGGAGCCGATGATGCAGAACCGCACAGCCCGCCGGGAGGTGGCCACGGGCCAACAACCCGGCCGGGGGCTTGGCCGTACGGCCAATGCCGGGCCCGGGCCGCGAGGGGCCGGGTCCGGCCCGGGCCGAGCCGGGGCCGGGTCGAGTACGGGGCCGGGTCGAGTACGGGGNNCGCGTCGAGTACGGGGTCGGCACCGCCGCGACAGGATAGAGCCCGGCGCGCCCGGGCGACCGGGCCGGCCCTGGCGAGTCGGGGATCGTCAGGGCCGGCAGGCCGTCCCGCTCAGCGACCCGGTGTTCGGGGCGCTTGCGGTGGTGCGGTGATCGCCTCGGTGAACCAGCGGGTGAGCGTGGTGGGATGGGTGATCGCGGTGCCCACCACGACGGCGTGGGCACCGGCCGCCAACGCCCGGGCCGCCTGGTCCGGGGTGTGGATCCGGCCCTCGGCGATCACCGGGACCGTCAACTCGGCCGCCAGCCGTCCGACGAGCGGGAGGTCCGGCCCGTCGGGGCGCGGCGAGTGCCCGGTGTACCCGGACAGGGTGGTGCCGACGAGGTCGGCGCCGAGCTCCGCGGCCCGTACGCCCTCCTCCCAGGTGGACACGTCGGCCATGACCAGCCGGCCTGCCCGGTGCACGGCTTCGATGGACTCGGCGACCTCCCGCCCGTCCGGGCGCGGGCGCGCGGTGGCGTCGAGGGCGACGATGTCCGCGCCGGTCTCGGCGACGGCCACCGCGTGCCGGGCGGTGGGTGTGATGTACACGCCCGAGTCGCCGTCCTTCCAGAGCCCGATCAGCGGGACGGAGGTCGCGGACCGGATGGCACGCAGGTCGTCCAGCCCCTGCGCGCGGATCGCGGCCGCTCCCCCGTCGAGCACGGCCAGCGACATCCGCCGCATCGCCTCCGGGTCGCGCAGCGGCTCCCCGGGATAGGCCTGGCAGGAGACGATGAGCCGGCCGCGTAGCCCCTCCAGCAGGGGGTTCGGCGCGGGGGCAGGGCACGACTCCCGCTGCGGGTCCGGCCGCAGGTGCTGCGGGTGCGACTGCGCCGGCTGAGTGCCGGACCGCAGGTCCGACCCGGGGCCCGACCGCGGATCCGGCTTCGGCTGCCCGTTCACGCGACCGCCTCCAGTGCCAGCCGGGCGGCGCCGAGCAGCGC
>DOWQ01000451.1:2439-2656 GCA_003519485.1 Streptomyces sp.
ACGCAGCGGGTCCCACCAGGCGGCTCCGCAGCGGCTCACCCCGCCGCTGATCAGTACGACCTCGGGATCGATCATGTTGACCAGGCCGCCGACGGCGTGGCCGAGGGCGGTCGCCCCCTCGGCCAGCACGGCGGCCGCGAGTTCCTCGCCGCCGTCGGCCCGTACGGACACCCCGGCCAGGTCCGCGACGTCCGCCCCGCCGCGGCGCCGGTACTCG
>DOWQ01000200.1 GCA_003519485.1 Streptomyces sp.
AGCGCGTCGCTGCCGATCAGGCGGCGGACGGCCGCCTCGTCGATGGCGCCGAGCTCGCTGTCCCGGCGGCTTCGGCCGTTCCGGCCGCTCCCGTGGGCCGTGCCGGTCGGCCGGGGCCGATGGCGCGCGTGGCGCTCGCGGGTCTCGTCGATCCGGTGGCTTCCGGCCGTCCCGGCCGTCCGGGCCGACTCGTTGGTTCGGGCCGTCCCTGGGGTCTCGTCCGTCTCGTCACGCATCGGGTCGTTCGTCTCCGTACCGGTCGGCCAGTCGCTTGAGTCCACGGGACAGTGCCATGGCCACCGCCCCCGGTCGCTTGCCGAGGATCCGGGCGGTGCTCCGGGTGTCCAGATCCAGTACCACGCGCAGTATGACCGCCTCNNGCCGGGAGGGTGGCGATGAGGGCCAGCGCCTCCTTGGTCGACAGTTCCGTACCGACCAGTTCCGCGGTGTCCTGTGCGCCGCCGCGGCGGGGGGTGCGGGGCTCGGGGATTTCCGCGCCCGGGGTGGTGATCTCCACCGCCCGTCTGCCTCGCCGCCGGTGCAGATCGCGCGCGCGGTTCCGCGCCACCGCCAGCGCGAACCGGCGGAAGGCCGGGCCGTCACCCGCGAAGCGCGGCANNCTGATCAAGATGGAAAGGGCTCAGTCTGCGATAGACGGCGCGAAAGGCGTCCTCGTCCCCCTGCTGTGCCGCGTGTACGAGATCGGTGAAATATCCGGCGAAACCCCCGGACACATCTCCGTCACCCGCGCCTATCGGCTCCCCCACGCCGTGATCCTTCCACGGCGGCACTCGGCATGTCGATACGGAAAAGCCGCAAGCGGGGCGGACGCGCGACCGGTTGAAAAGGTTGTACGGATTCCCGGACTGATGCTGGTGAGAAGTGCCACGGCGCGAATGGGTGATCGACCGGGCCGGGGCGGCGCTCGGTGAAACGAGAGGGCCGCGCATGCCCTTTCCCGGCGGCCGTCACCACGTTGCCGCCCGGCTGCCGGAGTTGTCTGCGATCGAGGGGACGTTCATGGGCGGAGCGACCGGTATGAGACCCGCCGCCGGGAATATGCGGAGCGATGTCGCCGAATTCGTCCGGCGCCTGACGGCCGGAAACCGGCTGCCGCTGGACTACTCGGTGAGAAGTCTTCGCGTCGTGGACTTCATCGTGGACGGGCTGCGCCGCGGTGGGCCGGAGCGGGAACGGGTCGCGGACACTCTGTTCGGCCTCGGTGCCTACGTGGGCGAGGTACTGGTCCGCCGGGCCGGAGCGGTGTGGGTCGACTTCGACGAGCAGCAGCGCGCTTTCTTCGGCCAGCCGGTCGGCGTACGGATGCCGGACGGACGGGCGTGGAATCCGCTCGGCAAGGTGGCCAACCGTTTCGAGTTCGGCGCGGAGGAATCGGCGCACACGTTCTTTCTGCTGCTGCACGGCCGTCCCGGGCGTCCGGCGGGCCGGCGACCCGGGCGCGGGACCGCCGAGCTGCCCGCGCACGCCGGTCCGCCCCCTCCCCTGTGAGGGGCGGACCGGCGTGCGCGGGCCGCGCGCCCGTGCGGGCCCTCTGCCGGCCCGGCCGCGACTCATCGCCGGCCACCGGTGCGAGGTGACCTGTTCAGCTCGCCGAGGGCCGATAACGTCACAGTCCGGCCCGGCCGAATGTGACGTTTGACACCTGAGCTGCGCTGAGTCTGGGGGTACAGGGCGATCAAAGGAGATCGGCATGGGGTTCTGGGGCTATTTAGTCGTCGGCAGAAGCGATCGGGAACTCGCCGCCTGCTCGACGCTCGCCGCCGGCCGGGACAGGCTCGAACTGTCGGCGACATTCGCGGACGGCTGGCAGCTGTGGCAGCACCCGAGCCAGCCGGGGCTGGGAGACCTCGACGACGTGGCGCTGTCGCTCGCCAGGGAGACCGGGGCGCCGACCCTGCTGGCCTTCGTCATGGACAGCGACTGCGCGGTTCTCGAGGGCGCAGGTCCGGTCCGCGGCTCCTGGACGGCCTGCCTGGGGCGTGCGGCCATGGCGCGGCACATGGCCGCGAACGAGATCCTGCTCGACGACATCTTCCCGTCCCCGGCGGGGTCCGCGCTGCGCGCCGCGGATTGGGCGGCGGCCGCGGGGCGCAGCGTGAATTCGGACGGCCTGGCCGCGGTGCTGAGCGCCGATCCGGAGCCCGATGTCGAGCGGCTTTTTCACGAAGTGCTGGAAAAGCTCGGCATACAGGCCGCTGACAGGTGAGGATGTCACCCGCCGGGTGACATTTCAGTCCGACCGGCGTTACCAGTACAGGGCGACGGCCCGAATGCGTGTCAGGCGGCGGACGAAGAGGGCAGCGTGGGCAAGGGTGGGGAGCGCCGGCGTACGCAACAGGGGGACGACGGGAATCTCGGGGTGGCCGTCGAGCGTGCGCAGAGCGGCGACGAAGAGGCGTTCACCCGTGTCTACCGGTTGGTCCAGCCGCGGCTGCTCGGCTACGTCCGCGGTCTCGTCGGTGACGACGCCGAGGACGTGGCCGCCGAGGCCTGGCTGGAGATAGCCCGCGACCTCGGCCGGTTCCGCGGTGACGGCGACGGTTTCCGCGGCTGGACCGCGACCATCGCGCGGCACCGCGCACTGGACCACCTGCGACGGCAGCGCAGCCGCCCCCGGGCGGCCCTGCTGGAGCAGGACGTGCTTGAGTTGCCGGGCCGGCAGGACACCGAACGCGAGGCGCTGGAGACCCTTTCGACGGAAGAGGCCCTGGCCATGGTCGCGGGCCTGCCGCGGGATCAGGCCGAGGCGGTGCTGCTCCGGGTGGTGGTCGGGCTCGACGGGCCCGCGACCGCCCGGGTGCTCGGCAAACGCGCCGGCGCCGTGCGGACGTCCTCGTACCGGGGACTGAAGAGACTCGCCCGGCAGTTCGACGCTCCGGGCGCTGCCGGCCTGAGGCCGGCCTCGGTGACGACACCCGTCTCTGGAACGCTTGGAGATGTGGAATGAGCGGGCACCGACGATCCGACGGGAGCGGCGTGGACCGGAAAAGGGCGGAGCGCTTGCTGAGCCAGGAGTCACCGGACGCCGCCCGGGTGGCCGCCGGCTCCGGGCTCGACCGGCTGCTGACGGCTGCGGCGCGGCCCGTTCAGGTGGAACCCGGGCGGGCCGAGGCCCAGGAGTCGGCGGTGCTGGAAGCCTTCCGCGCCGCCCGTGCCACGGAGGCCGCGGGCGCGATGCCCGC